>JAWVCV010000367.1:0-2912 GCA_033858115.1 Gaiellaceae bacterium | reverse complement strand
CCGAGCTCCTCGATCAGGTGTCGCTGAAGCAAGCGTGCGGCGTCGTCGGCGACCCGGCGGCCGCGGGAGCGAGGATGGACCGCGACGCCGCTCACGTGGACGATCCGGCTGCGGTCGTTGCGGGTCTCCCAGGCCATCGCGCCGGCCCGGTCGCCGTCGAGCTCGATCACGATCAGGCCGCCATCGGCCTCCTGCGCAAGCTGCGCGGCGACGCTGCCGCGGTCGTACGGACGTCCGGCGGCCAGGAAGGGGCGCACGTCCTCGTCCGCGTAGAGCTCGGCGAGGAAGTCGACGTCGCCGGGCGTGGCCGCGCGGATCGAGACCGTCACGGGCGGGCGACCACCGCCGTGCGCCTCGGCAGCCGGACGGCGCCCGAAGCCAGCGAGATGCCGCCGAGGATCAGGACGAGGCCGCCGAGCATCGAGGCGGTGAGCTTCTCGTCGAGGAGCAACGCGCCGTAGGCGAGCGCGAAGCCGGGCATCAGGTAGGTGACGAGCGAAAGCCGGGCCGAGCCGTGCTCGGCGAGCATGCGGAAGAGCAGCAGCTGCGCGAGCGCCGTGCCGAGCAGCGAGAGCGCGAGCACCGACGCCGTCGCCTCGAGCGAGGGGATGCTGTGGGGCACCTGGAAGAGCGCGAACGGCGTCAGGATCAGGCCGCCGACGAGCATCGAGCCGGCGGCGAGCACCGGCCCCGCCGTGCCGGAGACGGCGCGCTGGCCGTAGACGCCCGCGCTCGCGTAAGAGAGCGACGAGAGGACGACGGCGAGCGCCCCGAGGATCGCGAGCCCGCCGCCCTCGGGATGGATGCCCGTGACGACGGCGACGCCGACGATTCCGATCGCGAGGCCGAGTGCGCGGGTACCGCTCAGCCGTTCGTGCGGGAGGAAGCGCAGGATCAGCAGCGCGTTGAAGATGGGAACCGAGGCCTGGACGACGGCGGCGAGCCCGGAGTCGATGTGCTGCTCGCCCCAGGCGATCAGCCAGAACGGCAGCGCTGCGTTGAGGACGCCGAGGACCAGGCAGTGCCGCCAGGCGGCGCGAAGCTCCTCGAACGCCCGCGTCCGGCCGAACCGCCAGACGAGGTAGCCGATCAGCACGGCCGCCGCGAGCAGCGTCCGCACGGCCATCATCGGCGCCGGCGCGATCTCGTCGACGGCCACCTTGATGAAGAGGTAGGAGGCTCCCCAGAGACCCGCGAGGAGCAGCAGCATCGGCCAGTAGCGCTTCACCTTCGCACCGTACCGGTGCCCAGCGCAACGCCCGCGAGGACGAGTGCGAGGCCTGCCACGGCGAACGCTGTGATCTGCTCGTCCAGGAAGACGGCGCCGTAGACGAGCGCGAGCGAGGGAACGAGATAGGTGACGAGAACAGCCTTCGACGCGCCCGCGCCCACGATCAGGCCGAAGTAGAGGAGGTAGGCGACGCCCGTCGCGGCGACGCCCAGGTAGAGGACGGAGGCGAGCGTCTCCCAGCCGGGCATGCTCGCCGCCGCGATTCCGAAGGGCGCGACGTAGATCGTCGCCCAGACGAGCGTGCCGAGCGCGACCAGCGGCGCCGGCAGCCCCTGGAAGCGCCGGCCCGCATAGAGGCCGCCGATGCCGTAGCAGGCTGACGCCAGCACGACTGCGAGAGCGCCCGCGACCGCACGCTCGCTCCCGGAGAGCTCGAAGCCGACGAGCAACACGACGCCGCCGAAGCCGAGGAGGACGCCCGCCAGGCGCTGCCCGGTGACGCGTTGGCTCTGGTCGTAGGAGAGCGCGAAGATCGCGGTGAAGAGCGGCGCCGAGGCGTTGAAGATCGCCGCGAGGCCCGAGTCGATGTACTGCTGGCCCCAGGCGATCAGGAAGAACGGGACGGCCGTGTTGACGAGCCCGAGCAGCGCGAGCGGCAGCAGGTAGGGGCGCAGGGCGGAGAAGCGATGGCCGGCGAGCCGCACGTACACGGCCAGCGCAACCGCGCCGGAGCCCATGCGAAGCAGGATCAGCGTCGAGGGCGCCAGGTCCCGAAGCGCGATCTCGATGAACATGAAGGAGGAGCCCCAGATCGCGGCCAGTGCGAGCAGCATGGTCAGGTGACGCCTGCTCACGCTTCCTTCCAACGAGTCCAGCGCCGTCGTCCTTCCCGGCTAGACTGACTCACCTGTCGCCGGTCGCCGAACAGCCCATCCACCGCGCGCTCGGACTGACCGACGGGGAGCTCGCGCGCATCCTCGAGCTGCTCGGGCGTGAGCCGAACCACTTCGAGCTGGCGGTCTTCTCGCTCCTCTGGTCGGAGCACTGCGGCTACAAGCACTCGGCTCTCCTGCTCAAACGACTTCCCTCCTCGGGTAAACGCGTCCTGCAGGGCCCCGGTGAGAACGCGGGCGTCCTCGACCTCGGTGACGGGAGTGCCGTGTGCTTCAAGGTCGAGAGCCACAACCATCCGTCGGCGGTGGAGCCGTTCCAGGGAGCCGCCACGGGCGTCGGAGGGATCCTGCGCGACATCATCGCGATGGGGGCGCGGCCGGTCGCCCTCCTGGACGGGCTCCGCTTCGCCGCGGGAGACCCGCGCTTCGACCGCGCGGTCGCGGGGATCGGCGCCTACGGAAACTCTGTCGGGGTGCCCACGGTCGGCGGCGAGGCGTTCTTCGACGACACCTACCGCGACAACGTGCTCGTGAACGCCATGTGCGTCGGCCTGCTGCCCGCCGACCGCGTCACCCGCGCGGGCGCCACCGGCCCGGGAAACGTCGTCGTCCTCTACGGCGCGACGACCGGCCGCGACGGGATCGGCGGCGCCTCCGTGCTCGCGAGCCAGGAGCTCGGCGAGGACGATGCCGACAAGCGGCCGACCGTCCAGGTCGGCGATCCGTTCATGGGCAAGAAGCTGATCGAGGTCTCGGTCGAGCTGGTCGAGTCGGGTCTCGTCGAGTCG
>JAWVCV010000366.1:0-2799 GCA_033858115.1 Gaiellaceae bacterium | reverse complement strand
CCTACGACGTCGAGCTCGCCGTGCGACGGACGGGCGAGATCATCGGCCTGCAGATCGACGTGATCGACGACTACGGGGCCTACCTGCAGTTCGGGGTCGGCACCCATGGCAACGCGCTCTCGCAGCTCGTCGGGCCCTACCGGATGAAGAACGTCCGCTACCACCTCCGCGCGGCGATCACGAACAAGTGCCAGCAGGGCGCCTACCGCGGGTTCGGCTCCGAGGTGCACAACTGGGTGCTCGAGCGGATGGTCGACAAGGCCGCCCGCGAGCTCGGGCTCGCCCCGGAGGACATCCGCCGCCAGAACTTCATCCAGCCGGACGAGTTCCCCTACAAGAGCCCGAGCGGCAACGTCTACGACAGCGGCAACTACCCCGCCGTCCTCGACAAGGCGCTCGACCTGGCCCGGCTCGAGCACTGGCGCGCCGAGCAGAAGCGGGCGTTCGAGGACGAGGGGCGCCTCATCGGGATCGGGCTCGCCACGACCCAGGAGCGCAGCGTCTTCAGCTCCACGGAGTTCTGGTACTGGTACGACGAGCCGGCGTTCCCGATCACGTCGAGCCCGGAGAGCGCGACCGTCACGGTCGACCCGACCGGTCAGTTCCAGGTCACGCTGTACTCGCAGGCGATGTGGGGCAACAGCCCCGAGACGGTGGTCTCGATGCTCGTCGCCGAGGAGTTCGGCACCGACCCCTACAACGTCAGCGTCGCGTACGGCGACTCGTCCGGCGCCCCCGGCACGGGCCCCGGCGGCAGCCGCTTCACCGTGATGGTCGCCGGTGCGGTCCGCGGCGCCTCGCGCAAGCTCAAGGACAAGCTGTTCCGCATCGCCGCGCACGAGCTCGAGGCCGCGCCGGAGGACATGGAGTACGTCGACGGCGCGGTCCGGGTGAAGGGCACCCCCGAGGCCTCCAAGCAGCTCTCCGAGCTGGCGGCCACCGCGTACTTCTTCGCGCTGAACCTGCCCGAGGGCGATCAGAGCGGCCTCGAGGAGACGCACACCTACGACCACCCGTACACGACGATGCCGTCCGCCGACCGCAGCGACCTCGGCGTCTTCTATCCGTTCATGGGCCACGCCTGCCACGTCGCCGTGATCGAGCTCGACCCGGTGACGGGCAAGGTGACGTGGCTGGACTACGTCGCCGTGCACGACGCCGGCACGGTGGTCAACCCGGCCACGCTCCAGGGCCACATCCTCGGCGGGACCGCCCAGGGCATCGGGACCACGATGCTCGAGGAGTTCGTCTACAACGAGCGCGGCGAGCTCGAGACGAGCTCGCTGTGGGACTACCTCATTCCGCGCGCGACGGACCTGCCCGAGCTGAAGATGGGGCACGTCGAGACCCCGTCGCCGTACACGGAGTACGGCATCAAGGGCGGCGGCGAGGGCGGGCGCATGGTCGCGCCGTCGGCGCTCTCGGCGGCGATCGACGACGTCCTGAGCCGCTTCGGCGGCGCGCGCGTGCGCTCCCTGCCGGTCCGGCCGTGGGACATCGTGGAGATGGAGCCGGGCGCCTGATCAGGGGACGATCAGCGACCGCTCCGGGCGCGGGTTCCAGTCCTCCTGGCTGAGGCACTCAAGGTAGGCCTTGGCGAGGGGCGAGAACGCGTGGCGCGCGTAGGCGGTGAGCTGCCGCCCGACCGGCGGATCGAGCGGCAGCACCACGGCCTCCAGGTCGGACGGCACCGCGTTGGCGGGGACGATCGCCGGCCCGAGCCCGGCCGCGGCCAGCCGGGCGGCCGCCTCGACCTGCGACGTCTGCACCGCCGCGATCGGGGTGAACCCGGCCGCCGCGCACGCGAAGGTGACGAAGTCGTTGAGGCCGTGCTGGGGCTCGAACAGCACCCAGCGGCGGTCGCTGAGGACCTCCAGGCGCAGCGGCCCGGGCTCGTTGCCGGCCGGGTCGCCGGCCTGCAGGACGACGACGAACTCCTCCCACCCGAGGTCGGCGATCACCCCGTCCCAGTGCTGAGGCAGCGGGCCGATCGCGAGGTCGGCCAGCCCGCTGCGGACCCGGTCCTCGAGGACCGCGCGGTGGCTGAACTCGTGCAGGCGCACCGTCGTGCTCGGATGGGCGGCGCGCCAGCGCGTCAGCGAGGACGGCAGCATGCCGACGGCGATCGAGCGCACCGTCGCGATCTCGAGCTCGCCGGTCTCGGTGGCCAGCGCGGCGGCGACGGCCTTGCGCGCCCGCTCGGCGGCGAGGACGACGTCGCGGGCGTGGGGCTCGAGCTCACGGCCCAGGGCGGTGAGGCGGACCGATCGCGCCAGGCGCTCGATCAGCTCGCCGCCGAGCTCACGCTCGAGCGACCGGATCTGCTGCGACAGCGACGGCTGGGCGACGTGGAGCCGGCTCGCCGCGCGGGTGATCGACTGCTCCTCGGCGACCGCGAGGAAGTACGTGAGCTGGCGCAGCGTCATCGCCTGAGCGAGCATAGGCGGCGCGCCGACGCCGCATAGGTCGACCCTATGCGAGAGCAGGAAGTGCGTCTTATACATCCGCGATGCCCGCCCCTAAGGTCCGCGCACCGAAGGGAGAACCACTTGCGAGCGACATCGTTCAATCACGTCTCAGTCCACGCGGTCGACCTCGAGGAGTCGGTGCGCTTCTACACCGAGGTGCTCGGGATGGAGAGGATCCCGACGTACACCTTCGCCTTCCCGGTGCAGTACCTGCGCCTCGGCGACCTGCAGCTGCACCTCTTCCAGCGCGACACGCCGGCTCCGCAGTTCCACCACATCGGGATCGACATCGACGACTTCGAGGCCGCCTACCTGAAGGCCAAGGAGCTCG
>JAWVCV010000365.1:0-7188 GCA_033858115.1 Gaiellaceae bacterium | reverse complement strand
GAGAACACGCGCTTTCATCCTGGCGAGACGGAGAACGACCCGAAGCTCGCGGGGCGGCTCGCGGAGGGGTGCGACCTCTTCGTCAACGACGCGTTCGGCTCGGCGCACCGCGCGCACGCCTCGACGGTGGGCGTCGCGCAGATCCTGCCTGCCTATGCGGGCCTGCTCCTGCTCGCCGAGCTCGAGCACCTCGGCCGGCTGCTCGGGGAGGTCGAGCGGCCGTTCGTGCTCGTCACAGGCGGGGCCAAGGTCGACGACAAGGTGGGCGTGCTGCAGAATCTCGGCGGCCGCGCGGACGAGGTGATCGTCGGCGGGAAGATGGCGGAAGAGCTGCGGGAAGAGAATCCGCTGCCGTTCCCGGTCGTGCTGCCGACGGACGTCGTCGCGGCGAGCGCGTTCGCCGAAGATGCCGACACGCAGGTCGTGCCCTTCGACGGGCTGGCCCCGGGCTGGCTCGGGCTCGACATCGGCCCCGAGTCCCGCAGCGACTTCGCGCGGCGGATCCGCGCGGCGAAGACGGTCTTCTGGAACGGCCCTATGGGCGTCTTCGAGTGGCAGCCGTTCGCGGAGGGAACGAAGGCGGTTGCCGAGGCCGTCGCCGCGGTGGACGGCTACACCGTCGTCGGCGGCGGCGACTCCGTGCGGGCCGTCAACGAGCTCGGCCTCGACGAGCAGATCTCGTGGGTGTCCACCGGCGGCGGCGCCTCGCTCGAGCTGCTCGAGGGCAAGGAGCTCCCGGGCGTCGCCGCAATCCCGGAGAATTGACGAGATGCTGATCGCCGGCAACTGGAAGATGTTCAAGGGCCCGGCCGAGGCGCGCACGTTCTTCGAGACGTTCGAGGCCCCGGAGGGCGTCGACGTCGTCTTCTGCCCGCCCTACGTCTCGCTCGGAGCCGCCGTCGAGACGGGTCAGACGATCTACGCCCAGAACGTGCACTGGGAGCCGAGCGGTCCTTACACCGGCGAGGTCTCGCCCGCGATGCTGGTCGAGCTCGGCGTCAAGGGGGCGCTCGTCGGGCACTCGGAGCGGCGGCAGCTGTTCGGCGAGAGCGACGAGACGGTCGCACGCCGCGCAAGGACCGCGCTCGAGGCCGGGCTCGGCGTCATCGCCTGCGTCGGCGAGACGCTCGAGCAACGCGAGTCGGGCGACACCGAGCTCGTGCTGAAGATCCAGGTGGAGGCGATCGCCTTCGCCGCGGGGGAACACGAACGGCTCGTAATCGCCTACGAGCCGGTCTGGGCGATCGGGACGGGCAAGACGGCCACGCCTGCGCAGGCGGAGGAGGCGCATCGGTTCATCAAGAGCCTGCTCGACCGGCCGGTCCTCTATGGCGGCTCGGTGAAGCCCGAGAACGCAGCCGAGCTGCTCTCGCAGCCCTCGATCGATGGCGCCCTCGTCGGCGGCGCGTCGCTCGATCCCGACTCCTTCGCAGCGATTTGTCGGGCAGCCTCGACCTCGTAACGCTGGTCATCCTCGACGGCTGGGGCTGTGCGCCGCCGGGACCGGGCAACGCCGTCGAGCTGGCCCGGACGCCCGTCTTCGACCGGCTCTGGCACGAGTACCCGCACACGTTGCTGGCGGCCTCGGGCGAGGCGGTGGGGCTGCCACCGGGACAGATGGGCAACTCGGAGGTGGGCCACCTGACGATCGGCTCCGGCCGGATCCTCTTCCAGGACCTGCAACGGGTCAACGCCGCGGTTCGCGACGGCTCCCTGTTCGAGAACGCGGCGCTCGCAGGAGCCTTCGAGCGGGCACGGGAGCGCGGGGGAGACGTCCATCTGCTCGGCCTCGTCTCGAAGGGCGGCGTCCACTCCCATCTCGCCCACCTACAGGCGCTGCTCGAGCTCGCGCGCCGTCGCGGCATGGAGGAGCGGACGTGGATTCACGCCTTCACGGACGGCCGGGACGTCTCGCCCACCGCGGCCCGGTCGGACCTCGCGGAGCTGCCGGCCGAGCGGCTCGCCACGGTCGTCGGCCGCTACTACGCGATGGACCGGGACCAGCGCTGGGAGCGGACGCAGAGGGCGTTCGACGCGATCACCCTCGGCACCGGCGCTCTGTCTCATAACGTGCTGGAAGACGTGCAACGGAGCTACGACGCCGGGATCACGGACGAGTTCCTCGAGCCGCTGGTCGTCGACGGCGCGCCGCGCCTGGGGCCCAAGGACGCAGCGATCTTCTTCAACTTCCGCCCCGACCGCGGGCGGCAGCTGGCCCAGCGGCTGATCGAAGCCGGCCGCGACCTGACGACGATGACGCGGTACTCGAGCGAGCTCGACGTCCCCGTCGCGTTCGGGGAGCAGGTGGTCCAGAATACGCTCGCCGAAACGATCGCACTCGCGGGAGCGCGCCAGCTCCACATGGCGGAGACCGAGAAGTACGCGCACGTCACGTACTTCTTCAACGGCGGCGTCGAGGAGGCGTGGCCGGGGGAGACGCGGCTCCTCGTGCCGAGCCCGCGGGACGTGCCGAGCTACGACTTCAAACCCGAGATGTCCGCGCGCGAGGTCGCGGCGCGGTTCGCGGCCGAGATCGGGGAGGGCTACCGCTTCGCGGTGATCAACTTCGCCAATCCGGACATGGTCGGTCACACCGGTTCGATCCCGGCGGTCCAGCAGGCGGTCGAGGTGACGGACGAGTGCCTGGCGGTCGTCGTCGAAGCGACCCGGGCGGCGGGCGGCGTCTGCCTGATCACGGCCGACCACGGCAACGCCGAGCAGATGCTCGAGCCGGACGGGGTCAGCCCGCACACCGCGCACACCGTCAACCCGGTGCCGCTCGTCGTGACCTCACTCGATTGCGCGCTCAAGGACGGGGGCCAGCTCTCCGATCTAGCTCCCACGGCCCTGCGGCTCCTGGGCCTCGAAAGACCGGCGGAGATGACGGGAGCTGCGCTGTGCGGACCCGCGTAATCCTTACATTTGGCTCGTCGGACCCGGCGCTATACTCCCGCCGATTTGTCGCTGCCCCAGCCTGACCTCGGCGTCCTGCGGAAGGCTCAACGCGGAGATGAGCGCGCGTTCTCGCTCATCGTCCGCGCCTATGAGCTGCCGGTCTACAACTATGTGCTCAGGCTCGTCGGGGAGCGCTCGCTTGCCGAGGACCTGACGCAGGAGGTCTTCCTCCGCGTCTACCAGGGCCTGCCGAGCTTCTCGCTGCGCTGCCGCTTCACGACGTGGCTCTTCCAGGTGACGAAGAACCGCGTCCTCGACGAGCTGCGAGCGCTCGAGCGCCGCCCGCGCTCCGTCGTCAACCTCGAGGACATCCCACCGCTCGAGGTCGTCGACGCGCCGTTCGAGCGAGTCGAGGCGATCGACGCCGTCTGGCGCGCGGTCGAGAACCTGACCGTCGACCTGAAGATGGCTCTGCTCCTGCGAGACGTCGTCGGCCTCTCGTACACCGAGATCGCCGACTCGCTCGAGGTCACGCTCGCGACAGTCAAGTGGCGGATCTACAAGGCCCGCGAGGAAGTTCAGCTCGCGCTGGCCCGCGAGGGGATCACCTTCAGCACCACCGGCGAGCAGCCCGCCGAGCCCGTCCGCGCCTACTAGGAGGGGTTTGGCGGAGCGGCCCGGAGGCATAGCCGGTGTTTCGCCAAACCCTCCTAAGAGTTCTCTCGCAGCCAGTCGGCGAGAGCTTCCGCGTCCTCCCTGGACCGAGCGTCCGCGCGGGGCGGCGTGCACGAGATCGTCGCGAGGAGCGCGCTGACCGACCCGAGGAGCTCTTCTTGCAGGTCGGGCGGGACGCGGCCCGAGTTCACTGCCGCGATCGTCCGGCTCTGAAGCGTCAGCACGGTGTCCCGGGCGGCGCAGAAGTCGCGTGCCTCCAGGTCCGCCGCGACAGAGTCGCTGCTCGCCGACAACTGCTCGGCGAGCTTGCTCGGAAGGCTGGGCTCCCCGCCGCAGCCCGCGGCGAGGAGCACACAGCTGAGTGCGACGGCCCTACGCAGGAGCGTTCGCGTCTTCCTTCGCGGCCAGCGAGATGCTCGTCGCCATCACGTCCTTCAGGTGACGCTTCTGGATCGGCAGCTGCACCTTGATCAGGTCGCGCACGCCGGGGTGCCTTGCCTGCTTGTTCAGCTCCTGCAGGACCGACCAGTGGCCGACCTCGCCGGCCTCGGCCATCGTCAGGAACTCGAACCCGTCGAGATCGTCGGAGTCGCGCTCGAGGTAGGTCTTCATCATCGTCGCGCCCTTCGACTTGACCGACCGGGCCTCGGCCAGGATCTTCGCCTTCTTGCCGTTCAGCGAGGCGGCGACGGCGGTGCCGTCCTTCTCCGCTCTCGCCGCCTCCTGCCGCATCGTCTTCAGTTGCTTCTTCAGCTGCCGGTCGTCCGTCAGCTTCTCCACCCGCTCGGTCGCCGCCTGGGCGGCCATCGCGAGGCCGATCACCTCGCCGAGTTTCGTCTCCATGTTCGTGAGCTCTGCCATCGTGCTCCTCGTCGTCGGGGTCGGGCTAGACGCCGTGCGCGAGCCGCTCGGCGAGGGGCTCGGGGAGACCCCTCTCTCGCATCTCGGCTTGCGTCCGCTCGACCGGGTACGTGGTACGGCGAAAGGTTGCCCGGCCCGACGAGTTGTCAATCTCGAGCCACGCCGCGCGCGGATCGCCATCGCGGGGCTGGCCGACCGAGCCGGGGTTCAGCAGCAGCCGCTTCGGCGCGAGCTCGACGACAGTCCCGGCCGCCGCCGTCTCGCCGCGCGCGTCGGGATCGAAGCGGAGGGCGACGTGGCTGTGGCCGACCAGCACGAGCGGCTCGCTCGTCGCCAGCAGACTCTCCCGAGCCGTCGCGTCACTGAGCACGTAGTCCCAGACGGGGTCCCGCGGGCTGCCGTGAAAGAGCTCGGCGCCGGGCGCGGCCGCGCTCGGCGCAAGCGTGTCGAGAAAGGCCCGCGCCGGCGAGTCGAGCACGCCCCGCGTCCACGACGCCGCGGCCGCCGCCTCGCCCGCGAACGCCGCGATCGGGATCTTGCCGAGCACGACGAGGTCGTGGTTGCCCCCGAGGCAGATCGAGGTTCGCTCCTGCAGCAGGGCAACGCATTCGTTCGGTCGCGGCCCGTAGCCGACGAGGTCACCGAGGCACCAGAGCTCGTCGATCGAGCTCTGGTCGATCTCGGCGAGCACCGCCTCGAGCGCGTGCAGGTTCGAGTGGACGTCCGAGAGAACCGCGATTCTCACGACTATTCGGCGCAGGCCGAGCGTCCGCAGCAGCGGATGCTCAGCACGCGAAGATCGCTAACGGGGCCGCCCGCGGCCCAACAGCCGTTCACGTCGACCTCTAGTCCTCTCGAGGAGGTGCTTCGGGCAGGTTCTGGATCCCGCGCACGGTCGCGAACTTCGACCACGAGTCCTGCAGCGCGTCGAGCAGCTCCTTCGCGAACTTCGTCGACATGTTCACGCGGGAGACGACGATGCCGGGAACGTCGCCTTCCTCGATCTCGTGATCGATGCGCGCGAACGTGAGCGTGAACTCGTAGTCCGAGAAGGAGATGTTCGCGAAGTTCGCGTAGGCCCCGGCCAGATGCTTCTCGTCGATCTGGATGTTGAGCTGACGCTCGGGGCCGGATTCCTCCACGGCCCCTACGATAACGGCGTGAGGGCGATCGAAACGCTTGAGGCGGCGCTGGGCGAGGCCGCCGGGACGGAGGTCGCCCTCGAGCGGCCCGGCGACGCGGCGCACGGCGACTACGCCACGAACGTGGCGATGCGCCTCGCAGGGCTGCGCAAGCAGGCGCCGCGGGCGATCGCGGAGGAGCTGGTCGCGCAGGCGAGTGCGCTGCCACAGGTGGAGCGGGCCGAGATCGCCGGGCCCGGCTTCGTCAATCTCTGGCTCGCCTCCGCCTGGTACGGCGACGCGCTCGCGGAGATCCTCGCGGCAGGCTCGAGCTACGGCGGCGGCTCCGCTGCGGTGCCGGAGAAGGTCCAGGTGGAGATGGTCTCCGCGAACCCGACTGGGCCGATCGTCGTCTCGGCCGGTCGCAACGGCGCCTACGGGGATTCGGTCGCGCGCCTGCTCCAGTTCGCCGGGCACGACGTCGAGCGCGAGTACTACTACAACGACGCCGGCGCGCAGATGGAGCGCTTCCGCGCCTCGGTGGAGGCGCACCGGCGCGGGGAGGAGCCGCCCGAGGACGGCTACCACGGGGACTACGTCGCCGACCTCGCCGAGGTGCCCGAGGATCCGGTTCCGGCGATGCTGGGGTTGATCGAGGCCACGCTCGAGCGCTTCCGGGTCCACTTCGACTCCTGGGCGAAGCAGAGCGAGCTCGAGCGGCGGCTGCCGGAGTACCTTCCCCGGCTCGACACCTACGAGAAGGACGGCGCCGTCTGGGCACGCTCGTCGGCCTACGGAGACGAGGACGACCGCGTGCTGATCCGCTCGGACGGCGGCGCGCCCACCTATCGCGCCGCGGACGTGGTCTATCTCGCGGATAAGCTCGACCGCGGCTTCGACCGGGCGCTGTACGTCCTCGGCGCTGACCACCACGGGACGCGGAACTGGTACGCCGCCGTCGCCCGCATGCTCGGCTACGACCCGGCCCGTGTCGAGGTGCTGCTCTACCAGCTCGTCCACCTGACCCGGGGCGGCCAGGCGGCCAAGATGTCGAAGCGGCGCGGCGACGTCGTCTTCCTGGACGAGTTCCTGGACGAGGTCGGCGTCGACGCCGCGCGCTGGTACCTCGTCTCGCGCGGGCCCGACCAGGCGATCGAGATCGACGTCGACCTCGCCACCGAGAAGAGCAACAAGAACCCGGTCTACTACGTCCAGTACGCGCACGCCCGGATCGCCGGGATCCTCCGGAACGCCGAGGGCGCTGCTCCGTCCTCGGAGCCGCCGGCCGAGCTTGCGCCCGAGGAGCGCGACCTGATCAAGCGGCTGGCCGAGTTCCCGGCGCTCGTCGCCGAGGCCACGGAGCGCCGCGCGCCGCACGCGATCCCGACCTACGCGATCCGGGTCGCAGACGACTTCCACCGCTTCTACACCCAGCACAAGGTGCTGGGCTCGGAGGCGCAGGCGTTCCGGCTGGGCCTCGTCACCGCGACGAAGTCGGTGATCGCCCGCTCGCTCGACCTGATCGGAGTCGAGGCGCCCGACACGATGTAGGTCGGTCAGCTTCGGATCGTTACTAGAGTTCGCGGCGCAGTGAGCGCCACAGCACCCGACCGCAACCTCGCCCTCGAGCTCGTCC
>JAWVCV010000364.1:0-5591 GCA_033858115.1 Gaiellaceae bacterium | reverse complement strand
ACGGAGACGGACAGTTCGTCACCGCCGCCGCCGCTCTTGCGTCTGCGCGCGCGGACGGGCTCGAGGCCGCAGTGTGTGCGCCCGGTCCTGGGATCGTCGGTACCGCCTCGCGGCTCGGCCACGGCGCACTGGCTCTCGCGGACGTTGCGAATGTGGTGACCGCGCTCGGCGGCCGTCCCATACTCGCGGTGCGCACGTCCGGGGCCGACCCGCGCCAGCGACACCGCGGCGTGTCTCATCACGCCGAGACCGTGCTCGACCTGACCCTGGGCGACGTTCTCGTGCCCGCAGACGAGGACGGAGCGGAGTGGGAGCAGGCGTGCGCAGGGCTGCCGCTCTTGCACATGGGGCGAGGTCCGGCCGACGATCCAGCGTTCTTCCGCGCCGCCTACGCCGCCGGCGTCGCCGCGCGCAGGCTCGTCGCCTGATGGAGGAGCGTCGGCTGGGGTCGGTGGTCGGCCTCGGCACGTGGAACACGTTCCGCGACGACGCGGAGCTCGCACATCGCGTCGTCGGCGCAGCGCTCGAAGCCGGAACCCGCTGCTTCGACACGTCGCCGATGTACGGATCGGAGCGGGCGCTCGGGCTCGCCCTCGAGGGCCGGCGAGACGAGGCGACGGTGCTGACGAAGATCTGGACGCCGTCCCCGGAGGAGGCGCGCCGCCAGTACGAGGACCAGCTCGAATGGTTCGGCCGCGTCGAGGTCGAGCAGGTGCACAACCTCGTCGCGTGGGAGCAGCACCTGCCCTGGCTCGAGGGCGAGCGAGAGGCGGGACGGATCGGCCGGATCGGCGTCACGCACTATTCGCCGGCTGCCTTCGGCGAGCTCGAGCGCGCGCTCCGCACCGGCCGCTTTCACGCCGTACAGGTGCCGCTGAACCCGCTCGAGCGCAGCTGCGAGCGGGTGATCCTGCCGCTCGCGGCGGAGCTGGGCATTCCCGTCGTCGTGATGGAGCCGCTCGGCTCAGGCGCGCTGGTCGCGCAGCCGCCGGGAGCAGCGGAGCTCGCGCCGCTGCGCGCGTTCGGCGTCGAGACGTGGGCTCAGGCGCTGCTCAAGTGGGCGCTCTCCGACGAGCGGGTCGACCTGGTCATTCCCGCCACCTCGCGGCCCGAGCGCACAGCCGAGAACGCCGCCGCCGGCGAGCCACCGTGGTTCGGGCGTGAGGAGCGTGCATACGTGGAACGACTTGCGCGATGAGGGTCTGGGCGGGAAGGCGCTTCTCCGTGCTCGTCGAGGGCGGCTACGAGATCGCGGACGCTCCGGACGCGGTCGCGATCGTCGCGCTCGATGCCGAGGATCGGTTCGTGCTCGTCCGGCAGCAGCGGATCGCGACGGGGAACAAGCTGATCGAGCTTCCCGCGGGCCTCATTGTCGACGGCGAGGCGCCGATCCAGGCGGCCCAGCGCGAGCTGCGCGAGGAGACCGGCCTCCGGGCGGGCAGCTGGCGTGAGCTCGCCTCCTTCTGGTCGTCCCCCGGCCTGACGAACGAGCGCGTCTGGCTCTTCGAGGCGACGGGACTGGAGGAGGGCGAGCCGGAGCCGGACGAGGGCGAGCAGCTAGAGGTGATCCGTTGGACACGTGACGAGGTCGAGGCTCGGCTGCACGAGCTCGTCGACGCGTCCACGCTCGTCGGCCTCCTGCTGTATCTGCGCGGGGCGTCGTAGCGGATATCGTTCCGCCGCCCATGCGCATCGGCGTCGCCAAGGAGATCAAGCCCCAGGAGTACCGGGTCGCGCTGACGCCGGCGGGCGCGCGCGAGCTCGTCCAGCACGGTCACGAGGTCGTCATCGAGCGCGGGGCCGGAACCGGCAGCCAGTTCCCGGACGAGCACTACGAGGCGACCGGCGCGCGAATTGCCTCGGTCGACGAGGTCTGGGAGAGCGCCGAGCTGCTGCTGAAGGTGAAGGAGCCGGTGGCCGCCGAGTACCCGCGACTGCGCGAGGGGCTCGTCCTCTTCACCTACCTCCACATCGCCGCCGACGAGGCGCTCACGCGGGCCCTGGTCGAGAGCGGCGTGACGGCGGTCGCCTACGAGACCGTCGAGACCGATGACCGCAGGCTACCGCTGCTGGCGCCGATGAGCGAGGTCGCCGGCCGGCTCGCTGCGCAGGCCGGCGCCCACTACCTGGAGCGGCCGAAAGGGGGCCGCGGGCTGCTGCTGGGCGGCGTCGCCGGTGTCGCGCCGGGCAAGGTCGTCGTCATCGGCGGCGGCATCGTCGGCTACAACGCGGCCGTGATCGCCCTGGGGCTCGGGGCCCAGGTGACGATCCTCGAGCGCTCGGTCGACCGGATGCGCCATCTCGAGGAGACCCTGCACGGCCGGGTCAGCCTGGTGATGTCATCGACCCTGCAGATCGAGGAGTCGGTGCGGGACGCCGACGTCGTCATCGGCGCGGTCCTGATCCCCGGTGCGCTCGCGCCGAAGCTCCTGACCCGCGAGATGGTGCAGGGGATGAAGCAAGGCAGCGTCTTCTGCGATGTCGCGATCGACCAGGGCGGTTGCGCCGAGACTTCGCACCCGACGACGCACGACGACCCTGTCTACGAGGTCGACGGCGTCATCCACTACTGCGTCGCCAACATGCCGGGCGCGGTGCCGATCACCTCGACCAAGGCGCTGACGAACGTGACGCTGCCCTACATCGAGGAGATCGCCGACTACGGGCTCGCGATGGCCGTCCTGCGGGACAAGGCGCTCGCGCGCGGCGTCAACGCGATCGACGGCAAGATCACCTACGAGGCCGTCGCCGAGGCGCACGGCCTCGAGTACACGCCGCTCGAGGACGTCTTCGACGCCTCGGCCGTCTAGCTAGCTAGACGGTTCTGCTTCGCGTCGAGCTGCTTCTGGCTCTTCGACGGGCTGAGCTTGACGACGAGCCACGTCACGCCGGCCGCCAGCGAGATGATCGCGACGATGTAGACGACGAGGCCGATGAGACCGAGGACAGTGTCCATACGCACCGTAGAATAGCCACGTGCCGCGGGCGTGCGTGATCGTGCTCGACGCCGTCGGTGCGGGAGAGTTGCCCGACGCGGCCTCATACGGAGACGAGGGGTCGAATACGCTCGGCAATATCGCCCGCGCCGTCGGAGGTCTCGACCTGCCAGCGCTCGAGGCGCTCGGTCTCGGCAACGTGATGCCGCTCGAGGGCTGCCCGGCCCAGCCCGGCGCGCCGGCCGTCGCCGGCCGCCTGCTCGAGCGCTCGAAGGGCAAGGACACGACGACCGGCCACTGGGAGCTGATGGGAATCGTCACGCCGACGGCGATGCCGACGTACCCGCACGGCTTCCCCCATGACGTGATCGACCCCTTCATGCACAAGACCGGTCGCGGGGTCCTCGGCAACAAGGCTGCATCGGGGACGGAGATCATCCAGGAGCTCGGTGAGGAGCACCAGAAGACGGGAAAGTGGATCGTCTACACCTCCGCCGACTCGGTCTTCCAGATCGCCGCTCACGAGGACACGATCCCGCTCGAGGAGCTCTACGAGGGCAGCAAGATCGCCCGCGAGATCCTGACGGGCAAGCACGCCGTCGGTCGGGTGATCGCGCGACCGTTCACAGGCGGCCCGGGAAGCTACGAGCGAACGCCGAACCGGCACGACTTCTCGCTCGAGCCGCGGCGCCCCAACTACCTCTCGCTCGTCCGCGACGCCGGCAGGAAGGTGCATGCCGTCGGGAAGATCAGCGACATCTTCGCGGGCCAGGACATCGACGAGTCGTTCCCGACGAAGTCGAACGTCGACGGGATCAACAAGACGGTCGAGCTCCTCCAGCAGCTCGACGACGGCTTCGTCTTCGTCAACCTCGTCGAGACCGACCAGCTCTGGGGCCACCGGAACGACCCCGTCAACTTTCATCGCTGCCTGCAGGACTTCGACCGCCGGCTCGAGGACATTCTCGAGGCGCTTCGCCCCGGCGATCTCCTCGTGCTGACCTCCGATCACGGGTGCGATCCGACGACGCCGTCGACGGACCATTCGCGCGAGCACGCGCTCCTACTCGCCTACGCGGCGGGACGGAACGCGAACGGCGCCGTCCACGAGGGTGAGTTCGCCGACGTCGGTGGGACGGTGAACGCGTGGCTCGGCGGCAAAGCCCCGGGCCGCGGGATTCCCGGGGCGCCGATCCTGCAACCGTGAGCAGGTCATGAAGCCTCAGAACGATCCCTCCTACGTCCGCGCGCAGTACGCGACCGAGACCGGCCTCGAAGCGCGCCGCGCCGCCTACAAGACCGCGGTCGGTCCCGACGCGCGTGACGTCGCGGTCGCGGCGGTCGCCGAGGTGTCACCCGCGCGCGTGCTCGAGGTCGGCCCCGGCCCCGGCGAGCTGTCGGAACGCATCGCTCGGGAGCTCGGCGTCACGGTCGTCGCAGTCGACAGCTCCGAGCGGATGGTCGAGCTTGCCGGCAGCCGCGGCGTCGATGCCCGCCTGGGAGACGTCCAGTCGCTCGACCTGCCGTCGGAGAGCTTCGACTGTGCGGTTGCCGCGTGGATGCTCTACCACGTGCCCGACCTCGACCGCGGCCTGGGCGAGATCGCCAGAGTGCTGAAGCCCGGCGGCCGGCTCGTCGCCGTCACGAACGCGGCCGACCACCTGCTCGAGCTCTGGCAGCTCGTGGCTGCCGAGCGCCTGCCGCTCCTCTTCGGGGCCGAGAACGGGGAGAAGCTGCTGTCGCGTCACTTCGCTCGGGTCGAGCGGCGCGACGTCGAGGGCACGACGACCTTTCCCGACGCAAGCGCCGTCCGCGCCTATCTCGGCTCGTCGGAGCGTGGGGCACCGCTCGCCCGCGCCGTCCCTGCGGTCGTGCCCCCGCTCGTCGCCCGCCGGCGGGTGGCCGTCTTCGTCGCGGACAAGCAGTGATCCGCCCGGCGGAGCTGATCGAGCGGAAGCGGAACGGGGAGGAGCTTTCGCAGGAGGAGATCTCGGAGCTGATCCTGGGCTACGCGCGCGACGAGATCCCCGACTACCAGCTGGCCGCCTTCTGCATGGCCGTCTACTTCCGCGGCATGACGGCGGCCGAGACGTACGCGCTCACGGACGCGATGATCCGCAGTGGCCGCACGCTCGATCTGGGCGCTGCGCTCGGCCGCAAGGTGGTCGACAAGCACTCGACCGGCGGCGTCGGCGACAAGACGACGATCGCGGTCGGCCCGATCGTGGCGGCCTGCGGGGTGCCCTTCGGGAAGATGAGCGGCCGCGGGCTGGGTCACACCGGCGGCACGCTCGACAAGCTGGAGGCGATCCCCGGCTTCGACGTCGAGCTCCCGATCGAGCGCTTCGTCGAGCAGGTGAAGGAGATCGGACTGGCGATCATCGGCCAGACCGCCGACCTCGTTCCGGCGGACAAGCACCTCTACGGCCTACGCGATGTGACCGCGACGGTGGACATCGTGCCCCTGATCGCGTCCTCGATCATGTCGAAGAAGATCGCCGGGGGCGCCGACGCGATCGTGCTCGACGTCAAGGTCGGCGACGGCGCGTTCATGAAGACGCTCGACGACGCGCGCGAGCTCGCCCAGGCGATGCTGGAGCTCGGCCGGCATGCCGGCCGGGAGGTCGTGTGCCTCCTCACGGACATGGACCAGCC
>JAWVCV010000363.1:0-7499 GCA_033858115.1 Gaiellaceae bacterium | reverse complement strand
CGCCAGCGAGGCACGACTGCTGCAGCCCTCGCAATCGCCTGGCTGCTCGCGCATCCGCAGGTGACCGCGGTCGTGATCGGCCCCCGCCGGCCGGAGCAACTGCAGCCGGCACTGGACGCGCTCGGCCTCGCCCTCTCGCCGCCGGAGCGCGACGCGCTGACGGACCTCTTCGCGTGAGCGTCCTCGTCCTCGACGAACAGCAGGTTCGGTCGCTGCTCACGATGGGCGAGTGCGTGGACGCGATGGAGGCGGTGTTGCAATCGCTGGCGCGCGGGGAGCTGCACCAGCCGCTTCGTTCGGTCACCCGGCCGGAAGGCTCGGACAGCCTGATGGGGCTCATGCCCGCCTACCGCGGCGGCACGGGTTCTGCGTGGTCGCTGAAGGAGATCGTGGTCGCCGCCGGCAACCCGGCTCGTGGGCTGGATGCGCATCAGGGGGCCGTGCTCCTCCACGACGGTGAAACCGGCCAGCTGCGAGCACTCCTGAATGCATCGCCGATCACCGAGATCCGCACCGCCGCGGTCTCGGCGGTCGCGACGCGGGCGCTTGCCCGGCCGGACTCGCGCGTTGTCGCGATCCTCGGCGGCGGTGTCCAGGCGCGCTCGCACGCCGCGGCTATGCGCACGGTGATTCCCGGGGCGGAGATCAGGACGTGGACCCGAGGCGACGGCGGTACGCCCGAGCAGACCCTTGAAGAGGCGGATGTCGTCTGCACATGCACCAGCTCGCGGGAGCCGATCGTCAGACGCGAGTGGCTCGGTTCCGGTGCACACGTGAACGCGGTCGGCGCCAGCGTCCCGACGGCGCGGGAGCTCGGCGCCGACACGATTTTGGCGGGAACGCTGTTCGTCGACCGGCGGGAGTCCGCGCTGAAGGAGGCAGGCGAGCTCCTGCTGGCGGGGCTCGGGGAGGAGAAGATCGCGGCCGAACTCGGCGACGTGCTGGTGGGCGCACACCCCGGGCGCACCCACGCCGAGGAGCTGACCGTATTCAAGTCGCTCGGGCTCGGCAGCGAGGATCTCGCCGCGGCGGAGCTCGTCGTCCGCAAGGCGAGAGAGCAAGGCGTCGGCACCGAGGTCGAGTTCTGATTCCGCTGGCCGAGATCGAGCGCGCGCGCGAGACGATTGCCGGCGCGGCGATCCGAACGCCGCTCGTTCGGCTAGACGTCGACGGAGCCGCGGAGGTCTGGCTGAAGCTCGAGAACCTGCAGCCGATTGGCTCGTTCAAGATCCGCGGCGCCGTCAACGCGATCCGCCAGGCCCCGGCCGGCGAGACGGCGAAGGGCGTCGTCACCGTCAGCGCCGGGAACATGGCGCAGGGCGTCGCGTGGGCCGCGCGCGAGCTGGGCGTTCCCGCCACGATCGTCGCGCCAGACCAGGCGCCGCAGACCAAGCTCGACGCGATCGCCCGGCTCGGCGGCACCATCGTGAAGGTGCCGTACGAGCGCTGGTGGGAAGTGATGCTGGCCGGCCGCTGGGACGAAGCCGAAGGCCTGTTCGTCCATCCCGTTCAGGACGAGCGGGTGATGGCGGGAAACGGCACGATCGGGCTCGAGCTCGCCGAGGACCTGCCCGACGCCGACGCCGTCCTCGTGCCGTGGGGCGGCGGCGGGCTCTTCACCGGGATCGCGAGCGCGCTCGCTGCGCTCCGGCCCGAGCTCCGGGTCTACGCCGTCCAGCCCGAGACAGGCGCAGCCGTCAGCGCCGCCCTCGAGGCGGGCGAGCCGCACGAGGCGCCGGGGTTCGGGCCGTCGTTCGTCGACGGCGCCGGCGCGAAGGTCGTGCTGCCGGCCATGTGGGGGCGGGCGCGGCCGCTGCTCGCCGGCGCCTACACCGTCTCGCTCGACGACACCGCCGCCGCGGTCCGCCTGCTGGCTCGGCGCGCACGCGTCGTAGCCGAGGGCGCCGGCGCGCTGGCTGTCGCAGCCGCGGTCTCGGGCCAGGTGCCGGGCAAGAAGATCGTCTGCGTCGTCTCCGGCGGGAACATCGACGCCACCCGGCTCGCGGCGATCCTCGCCGGGGAGACGCCCGACTAGTCGCGCGCGGCGCGCACGAGAGGCAGCAGGAACCAGACGCCGGCGAAGAGAAGGGCGGTCAGACTCGTGACCACGATCGTCACCACGTCGTGGAAGAGCAGGTCGGTGACCATGAAGACGACCGCCGTCATCGCGACCGCGAGGAAGACCACGCCCACGATCGCGAACACGTTCGAGATCCGCAGGAGCGCCTCCTTGTCGCGGTCGCGGAAGCGGATCCGGTGGTACGCCGTCGGGGCGATCAGGAAGACGGAGCCGGCCATCGTGCAGAGGAGCGCGGCCATGTACGTGTCCTTCTGCAGGTCGGTGACCATCCCGAATCGCTGCGTGAACGGCACCGCGAGCAGGAAGGCGAAGAGCACCTGCACTCCTGGGAGCGCGACCCGCAGCTCGTTCAGGAGCTCGATCAGCTCCCGGTTGATCCGCTCCTCGTGGCTCTCCTCCGACACGCGCCGGAGATTAGCGAGTCAGGCCGCGGCGGCTTCGTAGGAGTCGAGATGATCCTTCAGCTTGCGGCGGATGCCACCGAGGATCTGAGAAACGCGTGACTCGCTGACCTCGAGCAGGCGGCCGATCTCGGCGCCCGGCAACTCCTGGACGTGGACCATCGCGAGGACCTGGCGCTCACGGTCCGTGAGCCTCCCGATCGCCGCGCGCATGGCGGCGTTGCGGTCGGCGCCGAGCAGGGTCGTCTCAGGCTCGTGGTTGCCCTCGGGCGCCTGAATCGTCTCGCCGATCTCCAGCATGCCTGAGTCCTCGGCGCCCCGCGTCGGCGCGTTCAGGGAGCCGACGTCCGAGCGGTCGATGTCCTCCAGGCTCGCCCGCAGCTCCTCGACGGTGCAGCCGAGCTCGGCTGCCAGCTCGGGGTCGGTCGGTGACGATCCGTTGCGGGCGAAGAAGGCGTCGCGGGCCCGCTCGATGCGCCTTCCCTCGCGCCGGACCGAGCGCGAGGCCCAGTCCTGCTTGCGCAGCTCGTCGACGAGCGCCCCGGCGACGCGCGTCCACGCGTACTGCTCGAAGCTGGCGCCCTTGGTGGGATCGAAGCGGTCGATGGCCTCCATCAGCGCGACCAGGCCGGACGACGCGAGGTCGTCGAGCTCGCAATGCGCGGGCAGCTCCCGAACCTTCCTCGAGGCGATGTAGCGCACCATCGGGGCGTAGGCGAGGACGAGCTGGTCGCGGGAGCGGGCGTCCCGTCGTTCTTTCCAGTTGCGCCACAGCCCCTCAGCTTCCGCTGACGTGAGCCGTTGCGCGCCGGTCGAGGGAGTGGACATGCCTGAAAGCCTCCGCAGATAGGTGTTCCGTTGAGCCGCATGTCCTCTATCGGCTCGAATTTCGCCCCGGCAGGAGCCTCCATCTGCGTCTACCGCCATCCCCGATTCGGGTGACGCTCAACGGCGGGCTCGGCTTAGATTCGGACGCCGGCGTACCGGAAACCGAGAGCACGAATCGCGTTGGCTTCGATCAGGGCCTGTTCGAGCACCTCCGTCGCCACGCCACCGAGGATCCGGTGGAGAAACGGCGTCCACACGAACTCGCGTTCCTCGAAACGCTCCGCGAGCGCATCTTGCAGGGTGGCGAAGCCGTGGACGCCGAGATGGCCCGCCTCCCACTCCGCTCGCAGCTCGTCCACCGATGCGGGCGCCTCGCCGCGCCCAGCAGACGCGAGCGCGCGACGCTGGCCGTACAGCCAGTCGAACGTCGGCTCGTCGATCAAGTCCCAGGCGAGCTCGTCGACGACGAGCACGCCACCCGGCCGCAGGAGCGCGGCGATGCGGTCGAGTCCGCTCGACAGGTCGCGCTGGGGGTGCAGCGAGCGTGCAGCCACGACGGCGTCGAACTCGTGCACGTGGTCCAGGTCGTCGAGGAGGATCCGGCGGAAGCGGTCCCCCAGCGGTGCGAGCGGGTCGATCCCGAGCACGTCGTAGCCGGCCACCGCGAGCGCGGTCGTCAGCTCCCCCCGACCGCAGCCCACCTCGAGCACCCGTGCCGGCGGCGGGGGCAGGTGCGCACGCGCAAACTCCTCGAAGGGCGCGGTCAACACGCTCTCCGAATAGCTGCCAGGCCGAGCTTCACCCATTCGAGCGCCACGAGGAGCGGGAGCCGGAAGGTGCGATTCGACGCGCCGACGAACGCGAGCTTGCCGCCGAAGCACCGCTGGAACAGCAGGCGCGCGCGGAAGAGGTGGAAGCGCGAGCTGACGACGACGATCGAGTCCCAGCCGCGCTCCCGCGCGAGCCGCGCTGCGAGCCGCGCCTCGCCGCGCGTCGAGTACGGGTCGGGGCGCACACAGACGACATCGAGCTCGTCCGAGCGGCAAAGCCGGTTCGCCTGCGTCCAGCGGGGGTCGAGACCGTCGGAGATCACGAGCACAGGCGCGACGCCGCGGCGGACGAGCTCGAGGGCCACCGGCAGCCGCCGCTTCTGCCCGGCGAGCACCATCACCGCGTCAGCCTTCGTCACCGCGTCGTCGTCGTAGAGGATGAAGAGCGGCACGCTCGCAGCTGCGAGCGCTGCGAGAGCGATCAGGGCGATCACGAGGAGGGGCTTGCGCACGATGCTGGAGACTACGGACCGCCGGTGAGGGTGAGCCCTGAAGAGGCGCGCCGCATCGCAGTGCGCGCGCAGGCGCTCGACGGGAGCGCCCGAGGAGTGCTGGAGACTGTCCGGGGGCTCGGCTTCCTCCAGATCGACGTCGTCCAGCCGGTCGAGCGGCCCCAGCACCTCGTCCTCTTCAGCCGGCTCGGACCCGGTTACCACCGCGCCGAGCTCGACCGGCTGCTCTGGGAGGAACGGTCGCTCTTCGAGTGGGACGCCTTCATCTACCCGATCGAGGACCTGCCGCTCGTCCGGGCGCGGATCCGCAACTTCCGGCGGTCACGGCGCACCAGCGGCCAGCGGTGGGTGCGGGAGTTCCTGACGACGAACCGCGCGTTTCGCCGCTATGTGCTGACGGAGCTCGAGCGCAACGGGCCGATGCTCTCGCGCGACCTCGAGGATCGCTCGAAGGGCGACAAGCGGGATCACCGCTGGTGGGGTTCCCGCATGGTCGGGCTGATGCTCCTCTCCCTTCACGTCTATGGCGAGATCACCGTCGTCGGCCGCCAAGGTGGCCAGCGCCTCTGGGATCTCACGTCCCGCTGGTGGCCCGAGACGGAGACGGTCTCGGTGGCGGAGGGGGAGCGGATCCGGGAGGAGCGCCGCTTGCGCACGCAGGGCGTGCGGCTCGTCAAAGGCGAGTGGGAAGCGCACCCCGAAGCCGTAGACGGACCTGTCCCGGACCGGGCGGTCCTCCTCTCACCGTTCGACCGTCTCGTCTACGACCGTGACCGCGCCGAGGCGCTCTGGGGCTTCCGCTACCGGCTGGAGATGTTCGTGCCGAAGGCGAAGCGCGAGTACGGCTACTACGTGTTGCCGCTGCTCGTCGGCGACGAGCTGGTCGGCCGCGCCGAGCCGCGTTTCGACCGCAAGACCGGGACGCTCGAGCTGCTTGGCGCGTGGGGAGACACCTCCCGCCTCGACGAGGCTCTCGGCGACCTCGCCGCGTGGCTGAAGGCCGGTAGCATCAGTCGCTAGATGGACTTCGAAACGCGCGCGATCCACGAAGGCCAGGAGCCCGATCCGGCGACCGGCGCGATCATCACGCCGATCTACCAGACGGCGACGTTCGTGCAGGAGGCCGTGGGCGTCCACAAGGGCTACGACTATGCGCGCGTCGCGAATCCGACCCGCTCGGCGCTCCAGATCGCGCTCGCCTCGCTCGAGAACGCCGAGCACGGGGTCGCCTTCTCGTCGGGGCTCGGCGCGACGACGACGCTGATGCACCTCGTCAACCCGGGGGAGCGCGTCGTCCTGATCGCGGACGTCTACGGTGGCGTCTACCGCATGACGTCGCAGGTGTACGAGCCGAAGGGCTACCTCTTCGACTACGTGCCGGCCGCGGAGTTCGGGGATCTCGCCGGCCGACTGGACGAGAAGACGCGAATGGTCTGGATCGAGAGCCCCTCGAATCCGATGCTGAACGTCGTCGACATCCGCGCCGCCGCGGACGCAGCCCACGCCGCGGGCGCGATCCTCGTGGTCGACAACACGTTCGCGACGCCGTACCTGCAAAATCCGCTCGACCTCGGCGCCGACGTCGTCGTCCACTCGACGACGAAGTACCTGGGAGGCCACTCCGACGTGGTGGGCGGCTTCGCGGCCACGAACGACCCCACGATCGCCGAGCGCCTCACCTTCCTGCAGAAGTCGCTGGGCGCCGTGCCGGGGCCGTTCGACTCGTGGCTCGTGCTGCGCGGGATCAAGACACTCGCGGTGCGGATGCGCCAGCACTGCGAGAACGCCAGGGCGATCGCTGCCTGGCTCGAGCAGCAGCCGATTGTGGAGCAGGTGCTGTATCCGGGCCTCCCCACCCACCCCGGGCACGAGATCGCGCAGCGGCAGATGCGCGACTTCGGCGGGATGATCTCGTTCCTCACCGATACCGAGGAGACGGCCGTCGACCTCGTGGGGCGGACGAAGCTCTTCCAGCTCGCCGAGTCGCTCGGCGGCGTCGAGAGCCTGATCGAGCACCCGGCCCGCATGACGCACGCGTCCACGGCGGACGCGCCGTTCGCCGCGCCGAGGAACCTCGTCCGGCTCTCGGTCGGGATCGAGTCGGTCGACGACCTGATCGCGGACCTGGCAACCGCGCTCGTCCCCGCCGCGGCGCGTGCGACTTAGTGGCTCAGAGCCACTAAGTCCGATCGACCTGCGCCATACCGGCGCAGAGCGAGCCATCGGCGTCTACCTGCTCGAGACACCGGCGGGACTTGCCCTCTTCGACTGCGGGCCCTCCTCGTGCCTCGGAGCGCTGAAGGCCGGGCTGGCAGAGCGCGACGTCGAGCTCCAGGATGTCGAGCACCTCCTCCTCTCGCACATCCATCTCGATCACGCCGGCGCGGCCGGGCCTCTCGTCCGCGAGCATCCCGAGCTGCAGGTGTGGGTGTCCGAGATCGGGGCGCCGCACCTCATCGACCCCTCCCGGCTCGAGCGGAGCGCGCGGCGGCTCTACGGGGACGCGTTCGACGAGCTCTGGGGGGAGCTCGCACCCGTGCCCGAGGCGAGCATCCGCGTCGCGGCAGAGCGCGCGGCCGGACTGGAGGTCTTCCCGGCACCGGGCCACGCCTCGCACCACGTCTGCTACTTCGACGGCGCGACGCTCTACGCGGGCGACGCCGCGGGCGTGCGGATTCAGCCGAGCAGCGCCGTCCTGCCCCCGACCCCGCCGCCGGACGTCGACATCGAGCAGTGGTACCGGACGCTCGAGGAGATCGAGCGCCACGCGCCCGAGCAGCTGGCGCTGATCCACTTCGGCGTCGCAGAGGACGTCAGCCGGCATCTGGCCGAGTTGCGCGAGCGGCTCGACACCTGGTCGCGGCGCGTCGAGGAAGGTGCTTCCGAGGAAGAGTTCGTGGCGGCCGCC
>JAWVCV010000362.1:0-2729 GCA_033858115.1 Gaiellaceae bacterium | reverse complement strand
GGCAGTGACGGCGGTGGCGGCAAGGGCCCAGCGGACGAGCCGGAAGACGCGAGCGACGAAGAGGGCCACTAGCCGGCGGGAATCTCGTCGGGCTCCCATTCGTTCGCTCCTGCATGGAGCAGCCGGTTGGGATCCTCTACGAGCACCCGCAGTGGTTCGTGCCGCTCTTCGCGGAGCTCGAGCGGCGCGGGATTCCCTTCGAGCGAATCCAGGCGCACAACCTGCTCTTCGATCCCGCGGAGCTCGAGTCGCGCTACTCGCTCGTCGTGAACCGGATGAGCCCGTCCGCCTGGACACGAGGGCACGAGCGCGCGCTGTTCTCGACGCTGCACTACCTCGCGTACCTCGCGCAGGCGGGAACGCCACTGCTGAACGGTCCCGACGCCTACCTGGTCGAGCTCTCGAAAGTGCGTCAGATCTCACTGCTGGCAAGCCTGGGGATCGAGCATCCGCGCACGCGTGTGATCGACGACCCCGCCCGTGCCGTCGACGCCGCGCGCGAGCTCGAGTTCCCCGTCGTCGTCAAGCCGAACGTCGGCGGCAGCGGTGCGGGGATCACGTCGTACGCGTCGTTGGACGAGCTCGCGGCTTCGGAGGTCGCGCTCGGGGTCGACGGCACGGCGCTCGTCCAGGAGCAACTGCCGGCCGAGGGCGACTCGATCGTCCGGATCGAGATCCTCGACGGCCGCTTTCTCTATGCGATCAGGCTCCTGCTGCTGCCGGGCAGCTTCAATCTCTGCCCGGCCGACTACTGCGAGCTTCCCGGCGTCGCCGACGGCGTCTCCGGCCGCGGGCTGCCGGTCGAGGGCTATGAGCCGCCGGCCGAGGTGGTCGACGACGCGGTCAGGATCGTGGCGGCCGCAGGGATGGACCTGGGCGGCGTCGAGTACCTCGTCAACTCCCGCACCGGCAAGGCGACGTTCTACGACGTCAATGCGCTCTCGAACTTCGTCGCCAACGCGACCGAGGTGATCGGCTTTGACCCGTTCGTGCAGCTCGTCGACCTCATCGCCGAGCGGGCCGGGCTGCTCGAGCGCGTCCGCTAATCGACTGCGTCGGCGCGAAACGCGCCGACGGGGTCGATCTCGCCGAGCAGGTGGGCCAGGAGGCCCTTCAGCTCGGCCACCTCGGTCTCGCCGGCGCGGCGCGCGTACTCCGCTTCGATCGCCGACATGACCTCGAGCGCGTCGAGCAGGATGCGGCGCCCGGCGTCCGTGTGGCGGACGACGACGCTGCGCCCGTCCGTCGGATGGGGCATGCGCTCGATCAGTCCCGCCTCCTCGATCGCGCGCGCGAGCTGACTGACCGCCTGCCGAGAGGTGCCGATCCGTGCCGCCAGCGTCGAGATTGTCGTCCCGTCGGTGTCCAGACGGCTGAGCAGCGTGGTGAAGGCCGGCTTGAACGCCGTCCAGCCCCGCGCTCGGACGCGGCGAGTCACCTCGGCGTTCATCGTGTGCGTGGCGCGGAAGAGCAGCCGGAGCAGCATCTGCTCGCGCTGGGCCCGCACCGAGGCGGAGTCGAAGCTCATGTATGAAAGATACTTGACAAACTAGGCAAGGAGATTGACAATCTTTCCGCACACCCTGAAAGGAGCCGATCATGAGCAACGGTCTGTCCGAGTCGGTCGCGCAGGAGAACAGTGAGCGCCAGCGCCAGTTTGTGCACGTGCTGCAGCACGAGGGCCAGCTCGGCCGGGTCGAGGAGTTCGTCCGGCCCGAGGTCGTCGACCACTCGCTGCCACGGGGTCTGCCCCGCGGGGCGGAGGGGGTGCGGGCGATCCTCGGCGCGATCCGGCAGGGCTTCCCCGACCACGACGCCGTTGTGGTGCACATGGTCGCCGAGGGCGACCTGGTGGCGACCTACAAGACCTTCACCGGAACGCACACCGGCGAATTCTTCGGGACGCCGCCGACGGGGAAGCCCGCGACGATCCGCGTGATGGACTTCGTCCGCTATGAGGACGGCCGCATCGCCGAGCACTGGGGCATCGTGGATCTCGCCGGCCTGATGGCGCAGCTTCAGGAGGCGTAGAGCTCACGCCCGGCGACGGCGGCTGTCGTCCTACCCTGTGGTGAAGTAGTTGTGCACCTCGTGGGTCGTCATCTCGGGCTTCTCCGTGATCCCGGCCGCCGCTGACTGCGGCCCGATCTGCTCCTCCGCAAAGCGCTGGAAGTCCTCCATCGTCTCCCAGACGTCGACGACGCGAATCCCGTCGTCCGTCTTCGTGACCCAGTGGAAGAGGGCGCGCGGCGGAGCGGGTCCGCCCGGCCTCAGCCCCATCCCTTCGGTCACCTTGTCGTACTGATCGAGGGTCGCTCCTCGAAAGACGAGCTCAATCGCGACTGCCATCTCGAACCTCCTTGGGGGTACGTCGAAAGATGTTCGCACACGCAGTGGCATCGGTTCGGTGCGTGTGGACTATCCATTAGACCTCTGTAGAATGTCCCCGTGAGCAGCGAGCTCGGTTCCTGGCATTCGCCCGACTACGTCGCCGAGTGGGTCGGCGACGACGTCATCGCAGACATCCTCGAGTTCCCGCGCAGGCTGACGGTCGGCATCGCGGCCGACGCCGGCATCGACGTCTCGCACGTCGTCGACCTCGGCGCCGGGCACGGCCCGTATCTCGAGCTGTTCCTCGAGCGGTTCCCGTCGGCGCGAGGCACGTGGATCGACTCGTCGTTGCCGATGCAGGACCTTGCGCGCGAGCGGCTCGAGCGCTTCGGCGACCG
>JAWVCV010000361.1:0-2859 GCA_033858115.1 Gaiellaceae bacterium | reverse complement strand
CCGGCGAGCGCGCTCGCGGGGCCACGATCTACGTGACGATGGAGCCCTGTGCCCACCACGGCACGACGCCGCCGTGCGTCGACGCCCTGCTGTCGGCCGGGATCGCTCGCGTCGTTGCCGGCTCGCTGGACCCGAATCCCGAGGCCGGCGGCGGGCTGGAGCGGCTCCGCGAGCAAGGCGTTGCGGCGGAGCTCGACGAGAGGCTCGAGGCGCGCCGCCAGAACGAAGCCTGGCGTACGTGGGTCGCGGAGGCCCGCCCGTTCGTCACCTACAAGGCCGCAGTGACCCTGGACGGCCGTGTCGCGGTTCCTGGCTCGCGCTGGGTGTCGGGGGAGGAATCGCGTCGCGTGGTCCACGAGTTGCGCGCCGCCGCCGCCGCCGTCGCCGTCGGGATGGGCACCGTGCGCCTGGAGAACCCACGGCTCGACGCCCGCGACGTCGGCGCGGCCCGGCAGCCGCGGCGGCTCGCGTTCGGCACCGGTCCGCTGCCCCACGGCTCGGAGCTCGAGCTGCGGTCGGCCCCGCTCGAGGAGGAGCTGCGCGCGCTCGCAGCGGAGGGAGTCCAGTCGCTGCTGCTCGAGGGCGGCCCCACGCTGGCAGGCTCGTTCCTGCGCGCCGGGCTCGTCGACAAGCTCCTGCTCTTCGTCGCGCCGACGCTCTCCGGCTCGGGCCCGATGCTGCTCGACCGGCTCGACGAGCCGCTGGCGCTGACGCGGCTGTCGAGCAGGCCCGTCGGCGAGGACCTCCTCGTCGAGGCGTACCTCCGAGAGCCATGACGCGCGACCGTCGCCTGCTCACTCTCGACCTGGCCGTGAAGGCGGCGCTCGTGGCGCTGCTCCTCTTCGGCGCGCTCTCCGGGCTCGACCGCTTCGAGGGCAAGGCGATGGCGGGACGCGCGCTCACATACCCCGTCGTGACGCTGATCGTTCCGATCGCCTGGTGGCTGTGGTTCCGGCGCGCCCGCTACCCCTATGCGCTCGACATCCTGCTCGTGCTCCCGTTCCTGATCGACACGGCCGGGAACGCACTAGACCTCTACGACTCCGTCTCCTGGTGGGACGACGCCAACCACCTCGTGAACTGGTTCCTGCTCGTGCTCGGCTTCGGCCAGGTCCTGCTGCGCGCGCGGCTGCCTGCGGCCGTCGTCTTCGGCCTCGCCGCCGGCTTCGGCGCGATCACCCACATCCTCTGGGAGATCGGCGAGTACTTCGCGTTCATCCGCGACAACCCGGAGGAGTTCCGGACCGCGTACACCGACACCATCGGCGACCTCGGTCTGTCGCTGGCGGGATCCGTCCTCGCGGCGCTGCTCCTCGCCGCGGTGGTGCGGCGACGTACCCTCTGAGCATGTTCACGGGGCTCGTGCGGGAGATCGGAAAGGTCGCTTCGTTCGCGGACGGCAGGCTCGTCGTGGAGGCATCCACCGAGGCGGGACTCGGCGACTCGGTCGCGATCGACGGCGTGTGCCTGACCGTCGTCGAGTCCGGGGCGGGGCGGCTCGCGTTCGATCTCGTGCCCGAGACGCTCGGGCGCGTGCGGCCGTTCCGGGAGCGCGTGAACGTCGAGCCGGCGCTTCGCGCGGGCGACCCGCTCGGGGGGCACCAGGTCCAGGGGCACGTCGACGGAGTCGGCCGCGTCGTCGCGGCAACGGCGGAAGGGGAAGGCGTGCGCGTCCGGATCGAGGCGCCCGCAGAGGTGCTGCGCTACTGCGTCGAGAAGGGCTCGATCACAGTCGACGGCGTCTCGCTGACCGTCGCGGCCGTCGACGACACGGGCTTCGAGGCCGCGCTGATCCCGCACACGCTCGGAGCGACGACTCTCTCCGAGCTCGCCCCGGGAAGCGAGGTCAACCTGGAGACCGACGTCCTCGCCAAGTACGTCGAGAAGCTCCTCCCGGGTACCATGCGGCCGTGACCATGGTCCCGGAGAGCGCCACCAAGAGCCCCTTCGCGACGGTCGAGGAAGCGATCGAGGACATCCGCGCCGGACGGTTCGTGGTCGTCGTCGACGACGAGGACCGTGAGAACGAGGGCGATCTCACGATCGCAGCCCAGTTTGCGACGCCCGAGGCCGTCAACTTCATGGTCACGCACGCGCGCGGCCTCGTCTGCCTCTGCCTCACCGAGGAGCGCTGCGACGAGCTTGGGTTGCGGCAGATGACCGACCAGAACGAGACGCCGTTCGGCACTGCGTTCACCGTCTCGGTCGAGGCCCGCGAGGGCGTCACCACCGGCATCTCGGCGCACGACCGCGCCCACACGATCCAAGTTGCAGTCGATCCCTCCTCGGGCCCGCGCGACCTCGTCCAGCCGGGCCATGTGTTCCCCCTTCGCGCCCGCCCCGGCGGCGTGCTGCAGCGCTCGGGCCAGACGGAGGCGGCCGTCGACCTCGCGCGTCTGGCCGGCCTGATCCCGGCGGGTGTCGTCTGCGAGATCATGAAGGACGACGGCTCGATGGCCCGCGTGCCGGACCTGATCGACTACTGCGCCCAGCACGGGCTGAAGATGATCACGGTCGCGGAGCTGATCGAGTACCGGCGGCGGCACGAGAAGCTCGTCGAGCGCGTCACCTCGGTGCGGCTGCCGACCGTCCACGGCGAGTTCACCGCCGTGGCCTTCCGGGAGACGCTGACGGGCAAGAATCACATCGCGCTCGTGAAGGGCGAGGTCGCCGGCGAGCCCGACATCCTGGTGCGCGTCCACTCCGAGTGCCTCACGGGCGACGTCTTCCACTCGCTGCGCTGCGACTGCGGCCAGCAGCTCGAGCTCGCGCTGCAGCGGATCGAACGGGAGGGGAAGGGCGTGCTGCTCTATCTCGCGCAGGAGGGCCGTGGCATCGGGTTGCTGAGCAAGTTGAAGG
>JAWVCV010000360.1:0-3723 GCA_033858115.1 Gaiellaceae bacterium | reverse complement strand
CCCAGCGAGCGGATCGGGCACACCTTCTGGGAGCTGCAGCATGCGCTCAACTGCTTCAAGCGGCACAGCGACTTCGACGTCATCCACGACCACACCGGCCTGCTGGGGCTGGCGCTCGGGTCGCTGCTCTCGACGCCCCTCGTCCACACCGTCCACGGCCCGCTCACCGGCCATCCGGGCGAGCTCTACCAGCAGATCGTCGACATGGCGCCGCGGACGCACCTCGTCTCGCTCTCGATGAGCCAGCGCGCGCCGCTGCCCGAGCTGCCCTGGGTCGCGAACGTGCCGAACGCGCTCGACCTCTCCGTCTATCCGTTCCGGCGCGAGCGCGGTGACTACCTGCTCTTCCTCGGCCGCATGAGCCCTGACAAGGGCGCCCACCGGGCGGTTGCGATCGCGCTCGAGGCCGGGTTGCCGCTGAAGCTCGCCGGCAAGTGCGCCGAGCCCGCCGAGCAGGAGTACTTCGACGCGCTCGTGCGACCGCACCTCGGCGGCGACCGCGAGTACGTCGGCGAGGTCACGCACGGCGAGAAGGTTGAGTTGCTGCAGCACGCCCGCGCGACGCTCTTTCCGATCGAGTGGCCGGAGCCGTTCGGCCTCGTCATGATCGAGTCGATGGCCTGTGGGACGCCGGTCGTCGCCACGCGCTACGGCGCCGTGCCCGAGGTGATCGAGGAGGGAGTCACCGGCATCATCGTCGACCACTGGCGGCAGATGGAGGGGGCGCTGGCCGCGGCCGACGAGCTCGACCCGAACACGCTGCGCCGGTCGGTCGAGCAGCGGTTCACGCCCGAGCGGATGGTGGCCGACTACGTCGCCGCCTACGAGGCCGTTCTGGCGGCTTGAGGCTCCGCTCTCAGTACGACCGCGAGATCCTGAAGCTCGCAGTTCCCGCCCTCGGTGCGCTCGCTGCCGAGCCGCTCTACGTGCTCGTCGACACGGCGATCGTCGGCCATCTCGGGCGGCCCCAGCTCGCCGCGCTCGGGATCGCGGCCACCGTGCTGACGGGACTCTTCGGAGTCTTCAACTTCCTCCAGTACGGGACGACCGCGCAGGTGGGCCGGGCCTCCGGCGCCGGCGAGTCGCAGATCGCCAACCGGCTCGGCGCGCAGGCGCTCTGGCTCTCGCTCGGCTTCGGGATCCTGATCGCGGCGGGCGTGATCTCACTGGCGCCCGGAATCGTCGAGCTGATGGGCGCCGAGGGCGACGCCGCGGACTATGCCGTCACGTACATGAGGATCGCCGCGCTTGGGCTGCCGTTCGCGTTCCTGGCTCTGGGCGGTCAGGGTTACCTGCGCGGCGTCGCGGACCTGAAGACGCCGCTCGTGATCCTGATCGTGGCGAATGTCGTCAACCTGATCCTCGAGCTCGTATTCGTCTACGGCTTCGACTGGGGGATCAAAGGGTCGGCGTGGGGGACGGTGATCGCGCAGGCCGGCATGGGAGCCGCATTCGTTGTCGTGATGCTCCGAGCCGCGCGCGGTGACACCCGAATCTCGATGCGGCTGATGCGCCGCCTGCTCGTGATCGGCCGCCACATCTTCGTCCGCACCGCAGCGCTGACCGGCGCCTTCATCGTCGCCGGCGCCGTCACCGCACGCTTCGGCGACGCGTCGATCGCGGCGCACCAGATCGCGTTCCAGCTCTGGATCTTCCTCGCGTTCGTGCTCGACGCGATCGCGATCGCCGGACAAGTGCTCGTCGGGCGAGGGCTGGGCGCGGGCGACTCCGAGCGGGCCTACTCGGCGAGCCTACGCATGATCTGGCTGTCCGTCTACGCAGGCGTGTTCTTCGCGCTGGTGCTGCTCGCGCTCAGGGGCGTGCTGCCCTACGCCTTCACGAGCGACGAGTCGGTGATCGAGCGGACGCAGGCGATCTGGTTCCTCTTCGCGCTGATGCAGCCGCTCAACGGAGCGGTCTTCGCGCTCGACGGGATCCTGATCGGGGCCGGCGACGGCCGCTACCTGATGTGGTCGATGGTGGTCGCGTTCCTTGTCTCGGCGCCCGCTGCCCTGGCCGCGCTCGCCTTCGACTGGGGGATCGTCGGGGTGTGGGCGGCGCTCGTCCTGCTGATCTGCGTCCGGCTCACCCTGATGCTGGCGCGCTTCCGTGGGCGGCGCTGGCTGGTGACCGGCTGGGCCTAGTCCCAGCGGTGCCAGCGCTCGGGCCGCACCCAGGCGCTGACGCGCTTCGCCTCCCGGGTCCGGAACGGGACGCCCGTGTAGCGGAGCGCGAGCCGGTCGATGCCGGCGAGATCGGGGTCGTCCTCGAGACGCTCGACGACTCCGGCGAGCGTGACGTGGGTGTACCAGCTGTCCTTGTCGAGCACGGTCAGCGACACGCGCGGGTCGCGCCTGAGGTGTCCGAGCCGGGCGCGGGTGGCGGCCATGTTCAGCAGGATCAGGCCGTCGATCCACTCGTACAAGGTGGCGACCGAGTGCGGTGAGCCGTCCGGTCGAACCGTCGCGACGACAGCCGGGTTCGGCTCCTTCAGGAACTCCTCGATCTCGGGCGGGACTGGTGCCGGAGGCATCTCGCGACCCTACGTGGTGCGCCGTTCCAGCGTCCGCACGTCTCTGACCGCGAGTACGGCGAGCGTGACGGCGATGCCGATCGCGGCGGCGCCCCAGAGCGTCGCGCGCACGCCGATCGCGTCGGCGACCGGGCCTGCGATCGCGTACCCGACCGGGACGAGGCCGATCGAGCCGAGCGCGTCGTAGGAGTACACGCGCGAGAGCTTGTCCGGCGGGATCTCCTGCTGCATCGTCGTGTTCCAGAGGAGCCCGAAGATCTCGCCGCCGAGGCCTGCCAGGAACGCGATCGCCACGAGCACGGGCAGGTCCAGCGGGAACCCGAGCCCGATCAGCAGTACAGGCATCGCCAACACTCCGAGCGTTGCGGCGACGAGCATCCGCCGTGGCCGGAAGCGCAGCCCGATTAAGCCGCCAGCGACGAGGCCCGCGGCCTGCCCGGTCAGGATCGCCCCCCACGCCTTTGCCCCGCCGAGCTCCTCATCGGCGATCGCTGGCCCGAGGACGCTGAACGCGCCCATCGTGACCATCAGCAAGACCGAGAACTGGAGCACGATCACCCAGAGCCAGGTGCGGCTCCGGAATTCGCGCCAGCCGGCAGCGAGATCGGACAGGAAGCGTGGGCTCTCGCTCAACTCGATCGCGGGCAGCCGCATCCGCGCCACGAAGGTGGCGCCGAGCAGATAGGTGCCGGCGTCGATCGCGATCGCCCAGCCCGGGCCGAACGCGGCGACGAGGAACCCCGCGATCGCTGCCCCGCCGATCATGGCCGAGTTCAGGGCAAGCGCGAGGAGGGCGTTTGCCTGCTGGAGGATCGGCGCCGGCACCGTTTGTGGGATCACCCCGGACGAGGCTGGGAAGAAGAACGCCGACGCGCCGCCGTTCACGGCGGCGAGCGCGGCGAGGTGCCAGATTTCGGCGTTCCCGGTAATCAGGAGCGCGGCGGCGGTGGCTTGTGAGCAGGCGCTGACAATATTCGCGCTCACCATCACCTGGTTGCGCGGGAGGCGGTCGGCCCAGATCCCGCCCACGAGCAGGAAGACGATCAGGGGGACCTCCCGCGCGGCGAGGATCAGCCCGAGGTCGGTCTTGGAGCCGGTCAGGTCGAGGACGGCGAACGCGAGCGCGACGGGCGCGATCGCGCTGCCGACGAGCGAGATCGTGCGGCCGGTGAAGAGGAGACGGAACTCGC
>JAWVCV010000359.1:0-2791 GCA_033858115.1 Gaiellaceae bacterium | reverse complement strand
GCGACGAGCCGGACGCCGTGGAACCAGCCGGCCTCGAACGCGGTGCCGCCGAGCAGGCCGCCGAGATTGACGACGTAGAGACCGAGCAGCGCCACGACTGCCAGAGCGACGCGGGGGTCGATCCATTCGGTCCGCCGCTCGAGCGCCTGCGCGGCGATGACCGCGGTGGCGACGCCGGCCGCCAGCGTGACGAGGTCCTTCAACGGGCCGATCGACGGGCTGCCGAGCGCCTTGAGCGTCGGCAGGATGGCGAAGAGCGGAATCGTCAGGGCAATGGCGACGTGCGGGGCGACGGCGAAGCAGGTCGCGGTGGCGAGGAAGAACGCCAGGCCGGCAAGTGCCACGAGCACGAGGGGACCGTTGGACTCGGTTGCGACGAAGGAGGTGGCGACGGTCAGCGCCCCGCCTGCCAGGTAGAGCGGCAGGTCGGGTCGCGACAATCGGGCCGGGGTCACCGCTGCAGCGTGGTGTAGTAGCTGTACGCGTCGTCGGATGCGGAGTCGGTGACGATGACGCCCCCGATCTCGGACTGCCAGCTCTGCGACTGGCGGGCGAGCGCGCGCAGGCTCCGCCGCGGCGCCTTTCCGACTCTTGCGACGACGAAGATCAGGTCGACGAGCCGCGAGAGGTCGGCGACCTCTGCGGTGGACAGAGCCGGGGGCGTGTCGATGATCACGACGTCCGCGTCGGTCGAGAGCTCTGTGATCAGCTCGGGCGCGCGCGGCAGGTGCGAGAGCGCCTCGTGCGCGGATCCGCCCGCAGGCAGGACGCGCAGCGAGCCGGTGATCCCGCGGTCTCGCGGCTGACCGTTCGGCTGCGCAAGCTCGCTCGACGGCGGGAACCACTCGCTGTTCAGCGAGATCGGCTGCAGCGCCTGCTTCAGGCTGAACTTGTCCCTTACGACTTGGAGCACACCCGGTGACACGCTCGGAATGCCGAAGATTCGAGCCACGGACGGGCGGCGGAGGTCGAAGTCAGCGAGCACCACGCGCGCACCCCGCTGGGTGAGGGCGATCGCCAGGTTGGATGCGGTGATCGACTTTCCCTCCTCCTTCGTTGCGCTCGTGATCGCGACCACCAGCGGCTTCGTGTGCCGGAGTTGCATCACATGCGCGGCGAGCAGGGCGTAGGCGTCGCCGTACCGCTCCGCATGGCGGCCCACGGTGACGATCTTCGCCCGCTTTGGCAGCGAGGGAATGGTCGCGACGACCGGCGCTTCGAGCAGCGCCTCGACATCCGCCTCCGACCAGACCCGTGTGTCGAGGATCTGGCGCAGCCCGCTGATCAGCAACCCGAAGATGAGGCCGATCGCCGCTCCGAAGATCGAGTCCCGAAGCGGGCTCGGGCTGATCTGCGTCGCCTCGTCGGCGCGCTCGATCGGCACGGCGTTGCCGGTCGTAAGGGTCTCGAGCAGCTCGAGTTGGCGGAGATCCTCCTCGAGCGCGGGCCGCCTCGTCTCCGCGGCCGTGGCGAGCTCGGCCCGTAGCCTCGATAGCGCCTCGCGGACCGAGACGAGCGACACCTCGGCGCGGTAGACCGGGAACTCGTCGGCAACCGCGTTGGAGACCTCGACCGCGCGCTCGCGGTCGGGGCTCTCGACGGTGAACGAGATCACGTCCGCCTGGTCGCTGCCGCGCACCGACGTCATCCGCTCCAGCTCGCCGGGCAACCCCGGTCCGACCTTCGCGGCGACGCGCTTGTACAGCTCCGGCGATCGCGCCAGCGCGAGCGCGTTCTGCATCACGCGGTCCGGATCGACGAACTGAGGTTGCAGACCGGAGACGACGGCACCGAGGTCGGTGGTGGACAGGACGACTCGCGACGTGGCCGAGTACACCGGGCCGTCGATCTGCCGCTTGAGGTTGACCGTGGCCGCGGCCACGAGCACGAGCACGATCGTCAGCGGGAGCGCACGCCGCAGCGCGTTCGCGATCAGTTCGCCCGTCGACTGCGTCATGGCCCCGAAGACGCGGCGTGGCGCTGGCGGCAGACCTCGACGCCGCGGCGCACGGACGAGATCGATCGAAAGGCGAAGCTCATCGGCAAGGCCACGTTCACAGCTTATCTACGCCCCCGGTGCCCCTCGATCGAGTGACAAACGGGACGCCCGAGTACCCGAATGTAGGACGGCGAGCCACTCGAACGAGGGGTGATGCCCCGCAGCGGTCGGCCGATGCACAAGACAGCCGCCGTTGTAGACGAAAGGATTTTTGTGCATCGCCGCCAGTTTCGTGCTCGTCGAGTCAGTTACGTCGTTGTTCTTGCACTTCTCTGTCTTTCCTCCGTCCAGGCCTCCGCAGCAGGCAACCAGCCGTCAGCTGCCGCCGCGCCAGCTGCCGAGCAGAGCGCGCTTCGCTGGGACGGGACCAGCTTCACCTCGGTCCGCGCCTTCAAGCGCGACCTCGTCCGTCGCGGGGTCAAGTGGGAGCCGTTCCTCCGCAGCCATCCGGCTGTGGCGAAGGCGTTCCAGCTGCGCCCGCTCACCTGGGGCGCCCGTAGCTTCTACAGTCGCGAGGGAATGGCGGGCTGGTTGAAGCGTCACGGCACCACCTACAAGCGCTGGGCGGCGATCCACAAGGCCGCAGCGCGCATGCTGACCTCGAACGCGACTGCCCAGATCGGGAGGCCGCGGAGGCCGTGGCCGCTGCCACGCCTCTTTCCGCCCCCTCCGAAGACCCCGCCGGTCGTTCCCGCTCCGGCTACGCCGCCCGCGACGCCGGCGCCGCCCACGACGCCGGCACCACCGCCCGCACCCGTGACGCCCGCGCCCCCGGCGCCGCTACCCCCGTCC
>JAWVCV010000358.1:0-4165 GCA_033858115.1 Gaiellaceae bacterium | reverse complement strand
AAGCGTGCGGTCCATCTTGGACCTCCTCTGCTCGGGTGCGAATCCGGTATCTCCCAGAGTACGCCTATCAGGTTGAGTCGCTCGTAAACATCCTGTGAGAAGGCGCCCAGGATTTCTCCGAGAACCGATGCGAGGACCCCGGTACGCTGCGTAGAGATGGCCGAGCAGCCACCTAGCCGGGACGACCGCGAGGCGCGCAAGGAGCGCCCGCCGAGCCCGAGCACGCCGCTGCCGGATCGCAGTGGGGATCGCGAGCACCCGAAGGGCTGGCGCGTGCAGCCGGCACCGGACGGTCGCGGGATGCCTCCTCAAAAGCCGCCCGGGCTAAGGGCGCTCGGCCCGCGCTTCCTCATCTTCGTGCTGATCCTCTTCGCGGTCAACGTCTGGGTCAGCCAGCTGATCCCGAGCGGCCACGAGCGGATCCGGGTGCCGTACACGCCCACGTTCCTGCAGGAGGTCAAGCAGCACAACGTGAAGTCGATCTCGTCGCGCGGCGAGACGATCCAGGGCGAGTTCCGGCACGAGTTCAAGTACCCGCCGACGGGCAAGGACTCGAAGGTCTCGAAGCTGTTCAACACCGAGGTGCCGACGTTCGCGGACACGAAGACGCTTTCGGCGGCGCTCCAGGAAGGCGGCGTGCAGGTGAACGCCAAGCCGGCCGAGCAGGGGCGCGGGTTCCTGGCGAACCTGCTGCTCGGGTTCGGCCCGACGCTGCTGCTCGTGGGCCTGTTCGTCTGGTTCGCCAGGCGAGCGGCGCGTCAGGGCGCCGGCGGCGGGCTAATGGGCTTCGGCAAGTCGGGCGCGCGCCGCGTCGAGCCGAGCGAGCAGACGGTGACCTTCGAGGATGTGGCGGGCATCGACGAGGCCAAGTCGGAGCTCACCGAGATCGTCGACTTCCTGCGCAGCCCCGACAAGTACCGGCGGCTCGGGGGCCGGATACCGCGCGGCGTCCTGCTCAGCGGCTCCCCCGGCACGGGCAAGACGCTGCTCGCGCGCGCAGTCGCCGGCGAGGCCCACGCACCGTTCTTCTCAATCAGCGCCTCGGAGTTCGTCGAGGCGATCGTCGGCGTCGGCGCAAGTCGCGTGCGGGACCTGTTCAAGCAGGCCAAGGAGGCGGCTCCGGCGATCATCTTCATCGACGAGCTCGATGCGATCGGCCGCGCCCGCACGGCGGGATCGTCGTTCGGCGGCAACGACGAGCGCGAGCAGACGCTCAACCAGATCCTCACCGAGATGGACGGCTTCGACCCCGCGATCGGCGTGATCGTGCTCGCCGCCACCAACCGTCCGGAAATCCTCGACCCGGCGCTGCTTCGGCCAGGCCGCTTCGACCGGCGCGTGACGGTGCAGTCGCCGGACACCGCCGGCCGGCGGAAGATCCTGGAAGTGCACACGCGCTCGGTGCCTCTGGCCGACGACGTGGACATCGATACCCTCGCCGCGACCACGATCGGGATGGTGGGCGCGGACCTCGCGAACCTCGTGAACGAAGCCGCGCTCATGGCCGCCCGGCGAGAGCACGAAAAGGTGACCCAAGCCGACTTCACCGACGCGCTCGAGCGGCTCATCCTCGGCTCCGAGCGCAAGATCATGCAGACCGAGGCCGATCGCGAGCGGACCGCCTACCACGAGTCCGGCCACGCCCTGGTCGGGATGCTCACCCCGGGCGCGGACCCGGTCCGCAAGGTGTCGATCATCCCGCGCGGCCCAGCGCTCGGCGTGACCCTCTCCGCCCCCGCCGCGGACCGCTTCAGCTACGACATCGCCTACCTGCTCGGACGGATAAAGGTGGCCCTCGGCGGTCGGGCGGCGGAGCGGCTCGTGTTCGACGACATGACGACGGGCGCCGAGTCGGACCTCGAGCAGCTCACCCAGATCGCTCGGCAGATGGTCGGCCGCTGGGGGATGAGCGAGGCCATCGGCCCGGTCGCGGTGATCCCACGCGACGGTCAGGGGCCGCTGCTGCCGGGCACGTCGGAGGTGTCCGAGCAGACCCACCGTCTGATCGACGAGGAGGTACGGCGACTCGTCGAGCGCTGCGACGAGGAGGTGCGCAGTCTGCTGTCCGCCAACCGCGACAAGCTCGACGCTCTCGTGCGGGCGCTGATGGAGCGCGAGACGCTCGACGAGGAGGACGCCTACGCGGTTGCGGGCGTGGAGCGGCCACCTCCGCCGGGACCGCGGGAGGTGCTCGAGACGGTGTCGCGCGAGGCGCTTCCGCCGCCCAGTAGCGGCTAGCCCGGCCCGCGCTTGGCCCGCGGGGAAGCCGCCGTCAGCCTCCGCTCCACCTCGGCCAGGTACTCGCGAGCGTCCTCCCGCGTCTGGACCGCCTTCGCCCTCGCGACCCGCTCCTCACGCTCCTCGGGCGGCGAGATCTCCAGATCCTGCTTCAGCGCGGCGTGGATGACCGCGGGGAGGTTCCCCTCGTCGGCAGACTCAGCCGGCCGCGTGACCGGCGGCGGCAGCTCTCTCACATCGAACGCAAACTCCCATTGGCCGCAGGGCGGGAGCGGCGTGCAGTTCGTCACGCCCGAGACGGCGGGTTCCGGCATCGTCTCCGGAGTGTCCGAGCGGGGCTCCGGGAGCGTCAGCAGCGTGTGGACACCGTTCGCCTGCGCGTCGCGGTCCGTGAGCGGATCGAGGCCGAACAGGTAGCTCAGCGTGGCCGGGATCGACGAGTGGTCGTACGTCCGGTGGTCGATCACGTTGCGTGCTACCAGCGGCGACACGACCACGGCCGGCACGCGCACGCCGTACTGGTCGAACCGGAAGCCGTACCTGTTGTACTCGGACGAGTCGGTGCCGTCGTCCGGAGGCGCGGCGGGGCCGGGCGAGGTGTGGTCGTAGAAGCCGCCATGCTCGTCGTAGGTGACGATCAGCAGGCTCGTGTCCCAGATCGGCGAGGAGCGCAGCGCGTCGTAGGTGCACTTGAGCAGGTGCTCGCCCCGGGTCACGTCGTCCTGCGGGTGCTGCGAGGTCCCGCAGGCGTAGTCCGAGGTGATGTGGCCATAGCTCGGCTCGATCCACGTGTAGTCGGCCGAGTAGTCGCCGGAGCCGACGTCACCCGCGAAGTCCGTGTACCAGGACCAGTCCATGAAGCCGATCCCCTTGAGGGCCGCCACTCCCGGGGTCCAGTCGCCCGCGTAGATCTTCCACGTGCGGCCGCCGCCTCTCAGCCGGTCGAACGCCGTGCCGTTCGGGAACGAGAACCCGTCGAAGACCTCCCAGTCGATCAGCTCCCAGATGCTCGGGCTGTGATCGAGGCCGCCTGAGGAGGCGGCGTGGGCGAAGAAGCGGTTCGGCCACGTCGGCCCCGGCAGCGACGACCACCAGCCGTCGCAAACGACGAACTCGGTGGCAAGCTTCGTCAGCACCGGAAGCTGCTGGGGCTCGTAGCACCTCAGGATCTCGCCGAGGTTCTGCTGGTCGACCCCCTCGATCCTCGCGTAGTTCTTCACGAAGCCCGAGTCGTCGATCGGCGGGTAGTGGTGGTCGGATGGGAGGTCGCGTGTGCCGGTGAGCTGCTCGAGCACGTCCGGGAACTCGTGGTTGGGGTCGACGGGCATCTCCCAGTCGGCCGGGCTCGAGACGGTGTACGTCTGCCCGTCGTAACTGTTCGACTCGGTTCCCGAGAGCCCGTCGATCTCCGTCGGCTCGCCGGTTTGCGCGTCGGTTCCCGTGATGCCGGAGAAGCCGAGCATGTGATCGAACGAGCGGTTCTCGAGCATCAGGACGAACACGTGCTCGACAGCCATTAGGTGCTCCCCTCGAAGCGATTGAGCTTGATCAGCACACGCTAACTGCTCAGAGGGTTCGTGTCAGGTGGCTAGAACGCGGGGGCCGCGGCGAACCAGACCGACTCGGGCGGCCGGCCGTCGTGGAGCAGGCGGGCCGGACTGCGGCCGCCGAGGTCCTCGTTCGGCTCGGTGAGCCAGGCGTATGCGCTACCGGCGCCGTCGCGGGCGGCCAGCATCGTCGCGACGGCGTAGAGATTTCTCAGCCGCTGCTCCTCGTCCGGGCCAGGCCACTCGTCGCCGAGGGCTATCCGGACGAGCTCGCGTGTCGTCATCCCAGCCGCGAACGCCGTCAGGCGCGTCCCGAGCGTCAGCTCGAGCCACTCGGCCAGCCGGTCCACGCGCTCCGAGGCGATCTCGGCGCCGTCTGG
>JAWVCV010000357.1:0-15708 GCA_033858115.1 Gaiellaceae bacterium | reverse complement strand
CCACGCTCCAGTCGCGCTCGAGCTCGCAGTCCTCGAAGGTGATGAAGCCCCACCAGCGTCCCTCGACGAAGACGGGCACGGCGATGACCGAGAGCGAGTCGGCAAGCGCCAGCGCCTCGCGCTCGTCGTCGGGCAGCTCTTGGACGTGGCTGCTGACGACGTCGCCGCGACCGAGGATCTCTGCCCACCGGGGGAAGTGAGGGGCGGGAGCGAGGTGCCCGAGGCGCGGATCGTCGATCGTGCTGCGCCAGCGGCCGTTCGACCAGCTCGCCCGACGGATCGTCATCGGGACGTCGGCCTCGCCCGGCAGGTTCTCGAAGACGTAGGCGCCGCTCGCCCCTGTTGCCTGGCCCAGGACGCGCATCAGGTCGACCATCGCCTCCTCGAGGTTCGGCTGCGTGAGGAAGCGCTGGGCAGATCGGCCGACCGCTTCGAGGATCGCGTCGCGGCTGAGCAGATTGCGCTCGGCGACGGAACGGCGCTCGCGCGCCTCCGAGCGCTCGAGCACCACCGCGAGCTGGGCCGCTACCTCGCTCAGCATCCGCACTTCTTCCGGGTCCCATCGGCGTGGTGCCGGCGTGTTGAACCACATCACCGCGACGACCTTTCCATCGCGTCGCAAGGGAATGTCGACGGCGCTGCGGATGCCGCGCTTGGTCAGGATCTCCCAGGCCGGCCGGAGCCATTCCTCCTGCAGGATGTCTTCGACCACGAGCGGGCCGTGCTCGAGCGGCTCGAAAGCCCCGGCGATCACGGGCAGCACGTCAGGGAGACCGCTGGGGTTGGTCGTGTAGCGGGGATCGAGCTCGCCCTCCGGGCCGATCTCGACGAACGTGACCGTGACATCGCCGATGGCGGCGGCCAGGGTGTCGGCGGCCTCGGCGATGATCCGCTCGGGCGGCATCTCCTCGGCGGCGAGGGCAAGGACGTGAGCGAGCAATTCGAGCCGCATCCGGTCCTGCTTGTGCGCGGTCACGTCCTGGAGATAGCCGTGCGCAGCGCCGTCGACGACGACCTCGTCGTCCCGGACCCAGACGGTCCGGCCGTCTTTTGCGATCATGCGGTAGTCGGACTCGGGCGTCGAGGAGCCGCTCTCGTTCCGGGTCGCGATCTCCGTGAGCACGCTCTCGCGGTCGTCCGGGTGGATGGACTTGATGAAGAGCTCGGGGTCGGCCAGCCACTCGGACTGCGTGTAGCCGAGCAGCCGCTGAATCTGCGGGCTGACATAGAGCGGCGAGCTCTTCCCGTCGAGCTCGTCGACGTAGACGACCACCGGCAGGCGCTCCACGATCGTCTGGAAGTTGTAGCGCTCCATCCGCTCGTGATCGGTCGCGGCGCCGGGAAAATGTAGGCCACGATCAGTTCGGCCAGGCGTCGCGGAGTCGGTCGCGCGTGGCGAGCAGGTGCTCGGGCAGCACTTTCGTGTCCGCGAGGACGGGCATGAAGCTCGTATCGCCGGCCCAGCGCGGCACGACGTGCAGGTGGACGTGGTCGACGATGCCCGCCCCGGCTGCGCGCCCGAGGTTCCAGCCGAGGTTGAACCCGTCCGGCTTGTAGCTCACCCGCAGGGCCTCGAGGCCCTGCAGGCCGAGCCTGTGCACCTCGAGCGCGGTTTCGTCACCGAGCGCCTCGAGCTCGCCGGTGTGGGCGAACGGCGCCACGAGCAGGTGCCCGGACGAATAGGGAAACTTGTTCAGGAGCACGAAGGCGGTGACTCCGCGATGGACGACCAGGCTCTCGTCGACCTCGCCGGCGGCTTCGGCGCAGAAGGGGCAGCCGACCTGCTCGTCCGCCTGGGCGACGTACTCGAGACGCCATGGCGCCCAGAGGGGCTTCGGCATCGTCCGATCCTCTCAACTTCTCGATCTTCCGGCCGACCAACCGGGCGTGAGCTCCATTGCGGCCAAGCCCACCTGCGTCGTCGCGGACGATCATCCGCCCGTGCTCGACAGCGTCTCGCGCTATCTCGCCGCGCAGGGCTTCCGCATCGTTGGTGTCGCCCCGAATGGGGAGGAGGCGCTGGCGCTGATCGAGGCGCAGCGTCCAACGCTCGCGGTGATCGACGCCCGCATGCCCCTCGGTGCCGGCCCGGATGTCGTCCGTCAGGCCACCCGCACGACGCCCCAGTGCTCCTGCGTCGTCTACTCCGGGTTCGCCGACGCGGCGCTCCTCACGGAGGTGCTGGACGCGGGCGGCCGAGGCTTCGTCCTCAAGGACGCACCGCTCGACACGCTCGTCCGCGCGCTCGACACGGTCGCCGGGGGCGGCATGTACATCGACCCTGCGATGGCGGACGGACTGATTCGCAGCGCCTCGTCCATGAGCCTGGGCCTGACCCCGCGCGAGCGTGCGGTGCTTCGCCTGCTCGCCGACGGGCACTCGAACGAGTCGATCGGCCGCGAGCTCTTCATCTCGCCGGACACCGCCCGCACGCAGCTCGGTACGGCAATGGCGAAGCTCGGCGCCTCCACCCGCACGCAAGCGGTGGCCAAGGCGCTGCGCGACGCGTTGATCTCCTAGGAGGGTTTGGCGAAACACCGGCTGTGCCTCCGGGCCGCGCTGCTCGCCCCGAGGCCGCGTCCTCAGTCGCGCCGATAGCAGCAGCTATCGGCGCTCCCTGCGTCCTTGCCTCGCAACGAGCATCGCACCCCGGCGACGAGCGCCGTTCCGCCAAACCCTCCTAGAGATAGTTGCTGTCAGCAACTAAGTCGGCCGTCTCGCTTGCATTTCGTCGCTGGCCGCGAGATCATGCAACTGTTGTCACAACCGCTGCGGCTCGAGGAGGGAACGGCCGTGGCGTACCCATTCATCCAGAGCCCGCACGTGACCCGCACCGACGGGCGGCGGATCGACCTGATCGTCATCCACACGATGGAGATGGACGAGAAGGGGGACACGGCTGAGAGCTGCGCCGGCTGGTTCGCCAACCCGCGCGCCAAGGTCTCTGCGCACTACTGCGTCGACGCCGACTCGATCGTCCAGTGCGTGCGCGACCAGGACGTCGGCTGGCACGCCCCCGGCGCGAACCACGACGGGATCGGGATCGAGCACGCCGGGCGTGCCGCCCAGACGGGCCGCGACTGGAGCGACGCCTATTCGACGTCGATGCTCCACCGCTCGGCGACGCTCGTGGCCGAATTGTGCCGGAGGTACGAGATTCCCGTCACCTGGCTGGATGCGGTCGAGCTGAAGGCGGGCAAGCGGGGGATCACGACCCACAGGGCCGTCACGGACGCGTTCAAGCGTGGGAGCCACTGGGATCCCGGCCAAGGATTCCCGGTCGACCGGTATCTCGCCCTCGTGCGGGGGCCGCGCTGGGCGCGGCCCCCGTGCCCGGCGACTCACCCGCGGCGCTCAAGCCCGAGCCGCCCTTGCTGCGGCTGGGCTCGGAGGGCCGGCAGGTCAAGCGCCTGCAGCGCCTGCTGCGCCAGCAGCTGCTGCCGGAGCCGGCAAAGGTCGATGGCGACTTCGGGCAGATCACGGGGGCCGCGGTCAAGGCGTTCCAGGAGTTCCACGGGCTGGCGCCGGACGGAATCGTCGGGCCGCTGACCTGGCGCGCCCTCGAGACGGCAGACGTCGCAGCGGCAGCGAAGGAGCTCGAGCCGGCGTAGGGGGTGGGCGGGCGCGCCTTGGGGGCTGCGCGCCCGCCCCGATTGTCCGCCGAGACGGCTCCCTCAAACGGGTGAGGCGGCTGAGGCGATGAGGAACCACATTGGGAGCATGCGGCGGCTGACGACGGCTTGGGTCTTTCTGCTCGCGGCGACCGTCATCTACGCGGCCGTCTTCGTGGCGTTTCTGCTCTTCGAGCATCCCGGGTTCGGCCTCGCCCACTTCTACTACCTCGCGATCGCGCTCGTGGCACTCGGCTTCGGCCCCCGCTGGGGCTCGCTGGCCGGAGCGCTCGCGACCGCGTTGTACTCGCTCGGCGTCATGCTCAACAACGCCGTTCCGACGAGCGAGCTCTTTGCGATCTCGGCGCCCGTGCGGCTGATCAACTACATCGCGATGGGCGCTCTGCTCGGCTGGTTCGCGGCGCACTACCGGGACGCGAACCGCGAGCTCCACATCCTCGCCCAGCGCGACTTCCTCACCGGACTGCCGAACACGCGTGCCTTCGAGCTCGCAATCGACCGGCGCCTGGAAACGAGGCAACCGTTCGCTCTGCTCGTCGGTGACATGGACTCCCCAACCGGGGAGGACCGCGAGCAAGCGCTGCGACGCGTCGCGGATTCGCTTGCGGGTGTGCTCGATGCGGATGTCGACCTTGCCCGGGTCGGCGGCGAGGAATTTGCAGTGCTGACGCCGTGCAGGTCGGTGGAGGAGGCTGGACAGCTCGCGGCGCGGCTCGAGCGGGTGCTGTGCGAGCGGTCCTCGTTCGTCACCTTTGGCTGGTCCGCCTACCCGCGGGAGGGCGAGAACGCCTTGACGCTCTACCGCGCGGCCGACGAGCGGCTCTACGCCCGCCGCGTCTTGCGCCAGCCCCGGCGGATCGGGCCTCAGGCCGTCGGCGCCTGAGGGTCAAGCCGTATCTGATTTGTAAGCAATACCGTTACCGCCGAGGATGAGTATTCCTCCGGCAGCTGGACAGTGGACCCGGCGCGGGCGTGCGGCGTCGTTGCTGCTCGCGCTCGTCGCGCTCACGCTCGTCGTCTCCCTGCTCCTGCTCGGGCCCGCATCGGCCGGCCAGGTCGAGCCGGAGCAATGCGCCTACGGCGCGATCAGCGCGATCGGCCCCGTCGACGCCGAGGGCAATGGCGACACGACGCCCGACGTGGCGTGCATGACGCCCGAGCCGTAGGTCAGATCCAGCGCTTCAGGCGGAAGAAGCCGAGCAGCGCGGCGCCGACGGCGACCATGATGGCGAGGATGACCCAGAACGCGGCCGCGGTGTTGTGGCCCGGGAAGTCGACGTTCATCCCGAACACGCTCGCGAGGAGGGTCAGCGGCAGCAGGGTGGCGCTGAAGACGGTCAGGATGCGGAGGACGTCGTTCTGCCGGTGGGAGATCACGGACTCGTTCGTCGACTCGAGTCCCTCGACGACCTCCTTGTAGTTGTCCAGCAGGTCCCAGATCCGCTCGGCGGCGTCGACGATGTCGTCGAAGTAGAGGTCGAGCTCCTCGGGCCGGAAGCGCTCGACGCGCCGCTCGAGCTGCCGGAGCGTCGTCCGCTCGGGCTTGATGATCTTGCGGTAGGAGATGATCTCCTGCTTGACGTTCGAGAGATCGCGGACGACGTCCTCGGCACGGCGCTCGAACATGTCGTCCTCGACCGAGTCGAGCTTGTGCCCGATCTTGTCGAGGATCGGGAAGCAGTAGTCGAAGAGATCGTCCAGCACCTCGTAGAGCAGCCGGCCGGAGCCCATGGAGAGCAGCTCCTCGCGCAGGCGCTCGTCCTCCTCGCAGCGGTGGAAGAGGCGCGTCACCGGCAGGAGCTCGACGTTCGGGAGCGTGACGAGGTAGTCGGAGCCGAGGAAGAAGTCGAGCTCGGCCGCGTTCAGCCGCTGGATCGCCTTGTCGTAGACCGGGAAGTGGAGGACGCCGAAGAGATACTCCGGGTACTCGTCGATCTTCGGTCGCTGGCGCTTCGAGAGCACGTCCTCGACGTCCAGCGGGTGCCAGCCGAACCGCTCCGCGAGCGCCGTCATGGCCTCCGCGTCGGGCCGGTCGAGGTGCACCCAGGTCAGGCCGCCCGCTGAGAGCTCGAGCGGGTTGCGCTTAGCGCCGGGGCCGGCCTGGACCGCGCCGCCGCCTTGCCGTGTCCGCCGGATGCGGGGCAAGTTGGGCATAGGTACTGAGCGGGTCCTCGAGGGTCGGCATCGCGGAAAGTCTACCCCGCGGCGCGGGCGGTCTCCTGCTCCGAGGCGACGACGGGCAACGGCACGGGCTCCTGCGCGCGGGCTCCCTGGGGAGCGCGCTTGAGCGCCTCGGGCAGGCTTCGCTCGAGCGCGAGCGTCACGAGCCCGCCGAGGAGGAGGATGGACGCCATGGCGAGCCAGAGCCCCGTCGGGCTGGCCGCGAGCAGCACGCCGCCGGCCGCCGGGCCGAGCGTGAACCCGACCTGCCAGGAGAGGGCCGAGGTCGCCATGTAGCGCCCGAGCAGCCGCGGATCGGCGAGGTCGACGACGAGCGCCGGCTGGACGGCGCCGTGGAGGCACTCGCCGAGGGCGAAGACGGAGACGGAGAGCGCCAGCAGCAGGAACGCCGCGCCCCCCGAGAGCCAGAGGCCGCTAGCGGGCACGAGCAGCCAGGCGGCCGCCGAGACGACCCCGACCAGCGCCAGCAGCGGGACGCGCCGCCTGCCTTCGGCGAGCCGCGTCGTCGGCAGCTGCAAGAGCACGATCACGATCGTGTTGATGAAGAAGAGCCAGCCGATTCCGCGCTCGGAGACGCCGGCCTCGTTCTTCGCGAACGCCGGCAGGATCTCGAGCTGCGCGATGCCGGCCCCGATGTAAACCGCGTTGACGACCATCAGCCCCATGAAGACCTTGTGCCGGAGCACGGTCGCGTAGCTGCCCGTGCGCTCCGCCCGAGCCTCCCGGTGCGCGGGCTCGTGGACGAAGACGGTCAGCACCGCCGCATAGGCGACGAAGGTGAGCGCGTCGAGCACGAAGAGGGCGCGAAAGCTCTCCGTCGCGACGAAGCCTCCGACGACGCCTCCGAGTCCGATGCCGAGGTTCATCACCACGCGCTGCATCCCGAAGGTCACCGACCGTTGCTCGCGCGTCGTCAGTCCGGCGAGCAGCGTCGACTGGGCGGGCCAGAAGAGGCCGTTCCCGATCCCGGTGACCGCGCTGGCGAGGAAGCCCTGCCACGGGCTCTCCACGAAGGCGTAGGCGGCAAAGCCGAGCGTGAGGAAGCCGAGCGCCGCGGTGAGCATCGTCTTGCCGCCCAGGCGGTCGACGAGCACGCCGCCGATCGGCCCCGCGACGAGGCTGACGGCGGCGTTCGTCGCCAGCACGAGCCCCGCCACGCCGAGACCGATCCCGCGCTGGTTGTGGAGGTAGATGAGCAGGAACGGGACGACGAGGCCGTTGCCGAAGGCGTTCATCAACCCACCGGTCTGGAGCAGCTTCACCGAGCGAGGCAGGCGCGGGTTCAGACTGGAGAGGAGGCGACGCACCGTGAGACAGTAGCGGCTTGGATTTTCTGCTCGACCCAGGGATCACGTACCTCAACCACGGCTCGTACGGCGCCTGCCCGGCGCCGGTGTTCGACGCATACCAGGGCTTCCAGCGGGAGCTCGAGCGGAGCCCGACCGAGTTCCTCGGACGCCGTTTTGACGAGCTCACGGGCGAGGCGCGCGCGACGCTCGCCGGCTTTGTCGGCGCGGACGCGGACGATCTCGTCTTCGTCCCGAACGCGACCGCCGGGCTGAACGCGGTGATCCGGTCGCTCCGCCTCGAGCCGGACGACGAGGTGCTGACGACCCGCCACGAGTACGGCGCCGTGACGCGCACCTGGGAGTTCGCGGGGGCGACCCTCGTCTACGCCGACCCGGGCGACGTCGCCGCTGCGATCGGCCCGCGGACGAAGGCGGTCTCGGTCAGCCAGATCACCTCGCCCACGGCGAGCGTGCTTCCCGTGGAGGAGATCTGCGCGGCGGCGCGGGAGCAGGGCGTCCTCTCGATCGTCGACGGCGCCCACGCTCCCGGCCAGGTGCCCCTCGACCTCTCCGCCCTCGGCGCGGACGTCTATGCCGGCAACTGCCACAAGTGGCTGTGTGCGCCCAAGGGAGCCGCCTTCCTCTGGGCGCGGCCAGAGCACCAGGGCTGGATCGAGCCGCTCGTCGTCTCGTGGGGCTGGGGCGAAGGCTCGTCCTTCGCAGACCGCCACGGCTGGCAGGGCACGCGCGACCCGGCGGCGGCACTGGCCGTCCCAGCTGCGATCGAGGCGCACCGCTCCTTCGACCTCGACCGTTGCCGGCGGCTCGCCGCCTCGTTCCACGACCGGCTGCCCCCGTTCGGCGCCGCTCCGGCGCCGCAGATGTGGTCGACCGAGCTGCCGGTCGAGGATCCAGACGGGCTGCGGCGGCGGCTCTTCGACGAGCACCGGATCGAGGTCGTCGTCGGCGAGTGGGAAGGACGGAGCCTGCTCCGTGTCTCGATCGCTCCCTACAACGAGGCGCCCGACGTCGAGCGCCTGCTCGACGCGCTCGAGGGGTACACTGCTCTCCCCACGCGCCCGTAGCTCAGGGGATAGAGCGCTCGCCTCCGGAGCGAGAGGTCGGAGGTTCGAATCCTCCCGGGCGCATGCTCGTTCCATCGCGGAGACCCTGAAGGGCCGCTTCGCGGCCTCGGCTTCCTAGTAGGTTTGGGCGCGTGGAGCTGACCGCCCGGATCGTCACCCTCGAGCTCGCCGAGACGTTCGTGATCGCCCGCGATGCGAGCGACGAGGCCGACGTCGTCCAGGTCGAGCTGCGCCACGAGGGCGTCTCGGGCTTCGGCGAGGCGGCGCCGATCGAGCGCTACGACGAGTCGGCTACCTCCGCGCTCGCCTACCTCGAGGAGCATGCACCGCTCCTCGGCGACGACCCCTTTGCGCTCGAGGAGATCGAACGCCGCCTGCCGGCCGGGGAGAGCGCAGCCCGGGCTGCGCTCGACGGCGCTCTGCACGACCTGCAGGGCAAGCTGCTCGGAGTCCCCGTCTGGAAGCTGCTGGGGCTGCCGCGCGCGGGCCCCCCGACGTCGTGGACCGTCTGGCTCGGCGAGCCAGACGACATGGCTCGGCGCGCGCAAAAGGCCGCGTCGCGATTCCAGCGGCTGAAGCTCAAGCTCGGTGGCGCCGACGGGCTCGACGTCGAGCGCGTGCGCGCCGTCCGCAGCGTCACCGACCTGCCATTGCAGGTGGACGTGAACGAATACTGGTCGCTCGAGGAGGCGCTCGACTCGCTGCCGCAGCTCGCCGAGCTCGGCGTCACCTACTGCGAGCAGCCGCTCCCGGCCGGCTCCGAGGGCGGCCGGACCCTGAAGGAGCGCTCGCCGGTCCCGGTCTACGTCGACGAGGACTGTCACCGGCTGGACGACGTCGCCGCCTGCGCCGAGATCGCGCACGGGATCAACATCAAGCTCGCCAAGTCCGGCGGCATCCGCGAGGCGGTGCGGATGGCGCACGCGGCCCGGGCGCTCGGGCTCGGCGTCATGCTCGGCTGCATGGTCGAGTCGGGGCTCGGGATCGCGGCGGGCTGCGCGGTCGCGCCCCTCTGCGACCACGTCGATCTCGACGGCAACCTCCTGCTCGCGCACGACCCGTCCCCGGGCGTCACGCTCGTGGAGGGGGTCCAGCTTCCCTCCGAGGAGCCGGGGCTCGGTGTCCGCTCCGCCTGAGCGCCTGCTGATCCTGGCCGAGGGCTACTCGGACGATCCGCATTACGGCAAGACCGCCCGTGGCGTGCTCGCCTACGGCGCGCGCCCCGTCGTCGCGGTCCTGGACTCGCTGCGCGCCGGCGAGACGCAGAGCGGCGTGCCGATCGTCGGCTCCGTCGGCGCTGCGCTCTCCTTCCAGCCGACGACTGCGCTCGTCGGCGTCGCCACGGCGGGCGGCCGCTTTCCACCGGCCTGGCGCGAGCTGCTCCGGAGCGCGATCTCGAACGGGCTCACCGTCGAGAACGGCTTGCACGAGTTCCTCGAGGACGACGAGGAGCTGAACGAGCTCGCCGGCCGGCACGGCGTCGAGCTGCGCGACCTGCGCCGGCCTCCCGCCGGCCTCAACGTCCCCACCGGCGCCAATCTCGAGCTCCCGACGAAGAACGTGCTCACGGTCGGCTCCGACTGCGCGATCGGGAAGATGACGGTGTCGCTCGAGCTCGACCGCGCAGCGCGAGCGCGTGGCCTGGCCTCCCGCTTCGTCCCGACCGGCCAGACGGGGATCGCAATCGCGGGCTGGGGCATCGCCGTCGACGCGGTGGTCTCCGACTTCCTCGCGGGCGCGGCGGAGCAGCTCCTGGTCGAGGGGCACGAGCGTGGGGGAGAGCTGCTGTTCGTCGAGGGGCAGGGCGCCGTGACTCATCCGGCGTACTCGGGGGTGACTCTCGGCTTGATCCACGGCTCCGCGCCGCACGCCTTCGTGCTCTGCCATCAGGCCGGCGAGACGGAGGTGGACGGCTATCCGGGTCATCCGCTCCTGCCGCTCCCCGAGCTCGTCGAGCTGCACGAGCGGATCTCGCTGCCGGCGCGCAAGGCAACGGTGGCGGCGATCGCGCTCAACACCCGCACGCTCGACGAGGCTGGAGCTCGCGCTGCGATCGCAGCCGCGGAGGCGGAGACCGGCCTCGCGGCGGACGACCCGGTTCGCTTCGGCGCCGACCGGGTGCTCGACGCGGTCCTGGCCGCGATCTAGGCGCTCGCTCGAACGAGGGACGCGACCCGTCTCCAAGGCAAAGGGCAAGATCACGAGGTGATCCTCGCCGTCCTCGGCGATACGCACCTTCCCCGCGGCTCGCGAGCGCTCCCGGACGACTGCGTCCGGCGCCTGCGGGCCGCGGACATCATCCTCCACACCGGCGACCACTCCTCCCTCGCCTCCCTCGCGGAGCTGCGCTCGCTCGGCCCGCCTGTGGAGGCGGTCTACGGCAACGCAGACGAACGCGCCCTCCGCGAGCTGCTCCCGAAGCAGCTGGTCGTCGAGGTCGAGGATGCGCGGATCGGGATGACGCATGTGCCCGGGCCTCGGGCCGGACGCGAAGAGCGACTACGGGCTCGCTTTCCCGGCTGTGCCGCCGTCGTCTACGGGCACACGCACGTACCCCAGGTCGAGCAGCACGAGGGCGTGTGGATCCTCAACCCGGGCAGCCCGACCGAGCGACGCAGCTCGCCCACCTGGACGATGCTCGAGCTCCGCGTCACGCGTGGCCGCCTCGAGCCAGAGCTGATCGAACTGGCGTGAGCTCAGTCGTACATCGAGGTCTGCCGCAGCAGCACCCGACGCGCGAATTCCTTGAGGCGGCGCAGAAGACCCATGCAGCGAGCACAATACGGCCTTGACAGCGAACACGTGTTCGTGCATCATGGGAACACATGTTCGGACGAATACTCATCGTTGCAGCGCTCGCGGTCTTCGTCTGGGCCGCATTCGTCCATTCCTCCGACGCCTCAGGCCCCGAGCGGCAGTACGTCGTGCAGCCGCGGGACACGCTCTGGTCGATTGCGGCGAGCGGCTACAGCGATCCACGCGAGGGCGTCTGGGAGATCGCGGCGCGGAACGGACTCCAGGGCTCGACGATCGTGCCCGGCCAGGTCCTGACCCTGCCGTAGGCCCAGCACCGGCGCGCCTACACTGGCGCGGTGGATCTCGACGTCGTCTTTCTGGGGACGGCCGGCTCGATGCCGACCGCGCGCCGGGCGCCTTCGGCGACCCTCGTGCGCCGCGGCGGCGAGCGGCTGCTGTTCGACTGCGGCGAGGGGACGCAGCGTCAGCTGCTGCGCTCCGACATCGGCCTCGTCGACCTACACGAGATCTTCCTGACCCACTTCCATGCCGACCACTTCCTCGGCCTGCCCGGGATGCTGAAGACGTTCGCGCTTCGCGGCCGGGACGCGCCGCTGACCCTCTACGGCCCGCGCGGCCTCGACGAGCTGCTGCACGTGCTGCGGCGCGTCTTCGGACGGCTGACCTACGAGGTGTCCGTCGTCGAGCTCGCCGCCGGCGCCGTGCTCCCGCGTGACGGCTACTCGCTGCGCACGTTCCCCGTTCGCCACGGCCGCGACGCCCTCGGCTACGCACTCGTCGAGGAAGAGCGTCCCGGCCGCTTCGACGTGGCCACCGCCGACGCGATCGGCGTCCCCTTCGGGCGTGAGCGTGGGGTCCTCCAGGGCGGCGGGGCGGTGACCCTGGCCGACGGCCGGGTCGTCACTCCCGACGAGGTGCTCGGCGAAGCTAGGCCGGGCCGGAAGCTCGTGCTGACGGGCGACACCGCGCCGACCGACGCCGTGGCCGAGGCGGCGCAGGGCGCCGACGTGCTCGTGCACGAGGCGACCTTCTGCGAAGACGAGGCCGAACGGGCGCGCGAGACCGAGCACTCGACAGCGCTCGGCGCAGCACAGGTCGGACGGGACGCCGGGGTCAAGCTGCTCGCGCTGACGCATCTCTCCAGCCGCTACGGCGGCGGCGACGTCGAGCGCGAGGCGCGGACCGTGTTCGCCGAGACGGTTGTGCCGCGCGACTTCGACCTGATCGAGATTCCGTTCGAGGAGCGGGGTGGTCCCGAGCTGGTGAAGAGCGGCGCACGCTTGCCGCGAGCTGAAGTACCCTCCGGGCCATGAGCTCCATGGTTCAGGTGGCGCTGGCCGACGACCTGACCGAGGCCGAGGAGATCCAAGCGCTGCTCGAGGATGCGGGCATCGAGTCGGAGGTGCGGCCCGACGACGACTCGGACTCGCTGAAGATCCTCGTGCCCGAGGCTGCGGTCGAGACGGCGCAGGACGTGATCGAGCTCTCGCCCGCCGAGGCCGACGAGCCGACGGCCGAATAGCTCGACCCGTCCGCCGGGCACGCTAGGATGCCGCCGACCCTTTAACCCGGTCCTGCGAGGCCGGAAAGGAGCGGAATGAACACGCACGTCCCCGACCGCCTGACCAACCCTGGGGCGAAGATCCTGCTGGACGCCGAGGCCCTCGGGCGGACGCTGTCCCGCATCGCGCACGAGATCATCGAGCGCAACGACGACCTCGGCCGGCTCGCGCTCGTCGGCATCCACACCCGTGGTGTCCCACTGGCTGAGCGCCTCGCGGCCCTGATCGAGGAGCGGAGCGGGGAGGAGATCGCGCTCGGCGCGGTCGACATCACCTTCCACCGCGACGACACCGTCGCAGGGACGGAGCAGCCGGTCGTGCACGCGACAGCGCTCGACTTCGACCTGGCCGGCACGACCGTCGTCCTCGTCGACGACGTCCTCTACACGGGCCGCACGATCCGGGCAGCGATCGAGACGCTGTTCGAGCGCGGTCGGCCCGCGCGCGTCCAGCTCGCGGTGCTCGTCGACCGCGGTCATCGTGAGCTGCCGATCCGCCCCGATTACGTCGGCAAGAACCTGCCGACCGCGCGGAGCGAGCGAATCCAGGTCGAGCTCGAGGAGTCCGACGGCGCCGACAGGATCCTGCTCGTCGGCGTCCCCGAGGAGCCAGAGGCGAAGGAGGCGACATGAGGCACCTGCTCTCGATCGCCGACCTGACGCGCGACGACGTCGGCCGGATCCTCGAAACGGCCGGCGACCTCGCCGAGACCCACGAGAAGCTGCCGACGCTGAAGGGCCGGCTCGTTCTCAACCTCTTCTTCGAGTCCTCGACGAGGACCGCGTCGAGCTTCGAGCTGGCGGCGAAGAAGCTCTCCGCCGACACGATGTCCTTCAAGGTCGCCGGGTCCTCGCTCGACAAGGGGGAGTCGCTGAAGGACACGGTGCTGACGCTCTCCGCCTACGAGCCGCACGCGATCGTCGTCCGGCACGCGCACATCGGGGCGCCTCAGCTCGTTGCGCGCTGGTCGGGCGCAGCGGTCGTGAACGCCGGCGACGGCAAGCACCAGCACCCGACCCAGGCGCTGCTCGACCTCTTCACGATGCGCGAGGCGCTCGGCCACGTCGAGGGCCTGCACGTCGCGATCGTCGGCGACATCCTGCACAGCCGGGTGGCGCGGTCACTCATCCAGGCACTCGAGCTGGCAGGCGCGCACACGACGGTCGTCGGGCCGCCCACGCTCCTGCCACGCGGGATCGAGGCGCTCGGGTGCGAGACCTCGACCGAGATCGAGGAGATCGCGGCCGCAGACGTCGTCTACGTGCTCCGCATGCAGCGCGAGCGGATGGAATCGGCGTACGTGCCGAGCCTGCGCGAGTACGCAGCCCGCTGGGGCGTGACGCCCGAGCGGCTCCGTCCCGGCCAGAAGGTGATGCATCCCGGACCGATCAACCGAGGCGTCGAGATCGACGGTCGCGTCGCGGACTCGCCCGACTCGTTGATCCTCGAGCAGGTGCGCTCCGGGCTCGCCGTCAGGATGGCGGTGCTCCAGGAGCTGCTCGTCGCCCGCCGCGCGCTCGAGGTGGTCGCATGACGCTCTTCTGCAAGAACGGGCGCTCCGACAGCCTTGTTCTCGAAGGCCGCCTGCACGGCGGCGAGTGCGTCGCAGTCACCGTCACCGACGGCGTCATCGCGGCGATCGAGCCGGCGCCGGCGACGGCGCACGTGCTCGCCCCGGCATTCGTCGACCCGCACGTGCATCTGCGCTCGCCCGGCCGCGAGGACGAGGAGACGATCGCGAGCGGCACCGCCGCAGCCGCCGCGGGCGGGTATTGCGCCATCCTCGCGATGCCGAACACCGATCCCGTCGTCGACTCGGCCGCCGTGCTCGGCTCGCTCGTCGAGTCGGCGCGCCGGGACGCGCTCGTCCCCACCGGCTTCATGGCGGCGATCTCGAAGCGGCTCGGCGGCGAGGAGCTGACCGAGATGGCCGAGCTCGCCGACGCGGGGGCCGCCGCCTTCACCGACGACGGCCGGCCGGTCACCTCCGCCGGCCTGATGCGCCGGGCGCTGCAGTACGGGGCCGTCACCGGCCGCAAGCTCTCGCTCCACTGCGAGGAGCCGACGCTCTCCCGGGATGGCCAGGTGCACGAGGGCCCAGTCTCCGCCGAGCTCGGCTTCGCCCCGTATCCCTCGGTGGCGGAGAGCGCGATGGTCGAGCGCGACCTCTCGCTCGCCGGCTACGAGGGGAGGCCGCTCCACCTGATGCACCTCTCCGCGTGGGAGTCGGTCGAGGCGCTCGAGGTCGCGCAGTCGCGCGGCGTTCAGGCGACCGCAGAGGTGACGCCGCACCATCTCGTCCTCACGGACGACGCGGTTCGCAGCCTCGACTCGAATGTGAAGATGAACCCACCGCTCCGCTCCGAGCAGGATCGCACGGCCCTGATCGAGGGCCTCAGGCGCGGCACGATCGGCGCGATCGCCACCGATCACGCGCCCCACTCGCGCGAGGAGAAGGAGGCTCCCTTCGAAGAGGCGCCGTTCGGGGTCACCGGCCTCGAGACCTCGTTCGCCGCCCTGTACACGCATCTGGTCGAGCCGGGGCTCCTCTCGCTCGAGACGCTGCTCGAGCGAATGTCCGCCGGCCCGGCGAGAGCACTGGGCCTGCCCGAGCCGCGTCTCGAGGTGGGGGCACGCGCCAACCTCGTGCTGCTCGACCTCGAGACGGAATGGACCGTCGAGGAAGCGCGCTTCCGGTCTCGCTCGGCGAACTCGTGGCTGCTCGGCGAGCGGCTGCGCGGCCTGGTGCTGAAGACGGTCGCCGACGGCCGGCTGGTTCACGGATGACGGGCTTCCTGGCACTCGAGGACGGGACCGTCCTCCGCGGCGAGTCGGTCGGCGCGCCAGGCGTCGCCTTCGGAGAGGCTGTCTTCACGACGGCGATGACCGGCTACCAGGAGACGGTCACCGACCCGAGCTTCGCCGAGCAGATCGTCTGCTTCACCGCGCCCATGGTGGGCAACTACGGCGTCGCCCCGGGCAGGGGCGAGTCGGCCGGCGCCCATGCCAGGGCCGTCCTGATGCGCGACGCGCGCGGACCGGAGTGGACGGAGTGGCTCGCCGAGCACGGCATCGTCGCCCTGACCGGCATCGACACGCGCTCGCTCGTCCTGAGGCTGCGCGACGCCGGGGCGATGCGCGCGACTGCGGTCGCGGGCGAGCTGGACGAGGCCGTGGCGATCACTGCGGTTCGCGCGCGCCC
>JAWVCV010000356.1:0-9504 GCA_033858115.1 Gaiellaceae bacterium | reverse complement strand
CTGCCAGGAGCCGGCGCGCAGGACCGGCACGCGGTCGCCGTCGCGGGTGATCCCGTCGACGTCGAGCTCGTTCGAGCCGATCATGAAGTCCACGTGGAGGCCGCTCTTGTTGATGCGGGCGCGGTCGGCTTCGTCCTCGACCGGGAAGCTGTAGGCGTTGCCGAGCGCGATGTGGCTGGCCGCGTTCTCGTCGAGGAGCGTCTCGTGGAAGATGGTGCCGAGGGGGCCGATGCGCCCTTCCTTGTCCACGAGCGCGATCTCGCCGAGCCGTGACGCGCCGTCGTCCTTCGCCATCGCCGCGCGGAGCGCGTCGGCGCCCTGCTCCGCGTCCGCCTTCACCGCGCGGCCGCCCTCGAACTCGATCCTGATCCCGTCCATGTACGAGCCGTAGAACTCGAGCGGCATCGTCGCGGAGACGTAGCCGTCCACGCGCTCGGGATCGGGAGTCGTGAAGACCTCCTCGGTCGGGAGGTTCGGCCGGTGCCTGATCCCGGCGGCGGTCTCGAAGTCGGCGCCGAGCCACTTCGAGCTCGGCAGCAGGCCGATCGTCAGGTCGGTGCCGGGCCCCTGGAGGTGCAGCGCATCGAAGCGGCGCTCGGTGAGGCGGTCGGCGCTCGCGACGATCGTCTTCATCCGCTCCTGCCACGCCTGCACAGGATCGTCCGCATCGAGGCGAAGCACGTAGAGGATCTCCTCCCAGAGCTTGTCGAGTGCCTCGTCGGGCTCGAGCTCCGGGTGGACGCGCTGCGCCCAGTCGGGGTTGGGGCATGGGGCCGCCGTCCAGTTCGTCGTGCGCTCGTTGACGATCCGCGGAACCGCCGGCACGTACGGAAGCACGTCGCGGCCGGTGCGGGCGGGGTCGATCCCCGCGAAGGCCGACGAGCTCGTCCCGGTCAAGGTCACCCGCGCGCCCCGCTCGTCCGAGATCCACTGCAGTCGCTGCTCGATCCACGGCGGCACGTAGTCAAGGGTGTCCTCCGCCGCATGGAGGAGCCGCTCGCGCTTGACGAGCGGGTCCCACCAGAAGACGTCGACGTATTTCGCGCCTCGCGTGTAGGCGGCCCGCGCGACGGCTCGGGCGGCGTCCTCCATGCCGAGGTAGGCGGTGACGCCGACGATCTGGCCGGGCTGAAGATTGGCGCCGAAGCCGACGACGAGGTCGGCGAGTCGGTCGAGGTCGGCGGTCCGGTCGCGCACGAGGCGGCAGACTACCGAGGTGCGGCTGAATGCGTATCTCGCACGAGCGGGCGTCGCCTCGCGCCGCAAGGCGGACGAGTTGATCAAGGCCGGCCGCGTTCGCGTCAACGGCGAGCCGGGCGAGCTGAACACCTTCGTCGAGTCAAAGGACGTCGTCGAAGTGGACGGCGAGGCGGTCGCAAAGCAGCAGCTCGCCTACGTGCTCCTGAACAAGCCTGCGGGCGTGGTCACGACGGCGAGCGACCCCCAGGGCCGGCCCACCGTGGTCGGTCTCGTCGAGCACGAGTCGCGAGTCGTCCCGGTCGGCAGGCTCGACGTCGAGACGACGGGGGCGCTGCTGCTCACGAACGACGGCCCGTTGGCGCACCGGCTCGCGCACCCCCGCTACGGCGTCGAGAAGGTGTACGAGGTCGAGACCTGGAAGGAGCCGAACGACGAGGCGCTGCGCAGGCTCGCCGAGGGCGTCGAGCTCGAGGACGGGATGACGTCATCCGCGCGCGTGCGCCGGCTCGGCGCTGCTCGCTTCGAGCTCGTCCTGCACGAGGGCCGCAACCGGCAGGTGCGGCGGATGACCGAGGCGGTCGGGCACCGGGTGCGCAGCCTGCACCGGAGCATCTACGCGGGACTGGGGGTCGCGGGGCTCGCCCCGGGGGAGTGGCGGGAGCTGACGCCGGACGAGGTGCTCGGACTGGGCCGGCTCGACGGCGGGTAGCCCAATTGGGAGCTGACGCCCGCCGCCGCCTTGGCGCTCATTCGAAGAACGTCAGCACCGCCAGGATGACGTAGAGCGCGACCAGCGCCCAGCCCTCGAAGGCGACGGCCTCGCCGTCACCCGTGATCTGCCACACCGCGAGCGCCATGATCACGAGAGCGCCGATGTAGACCGGGTTCAGCACGAAGGTCAGGCGCTCCTCGAAGAAGAGCGAGACGAGGACGAGGGCGGGGAAGAGGAACACCGCGATCTGGGCGACGGAGTTCTTCACCACCGAGATCGCCAGGTCTGCCTCCCCTTTCGCCGCGAGCGTGACCCCGACGACGTTCTCGACGGCATTTCCCGCGATCGCGACGATCACGAGGCCGGTGAAGGCCTTGGAGATCCCGAGCGCCTCGACCGCAGGATCGAGTGCGTTGACGAACCAGTCGGAGACGAAGGCTGCGCTGATGCCGGCGAGCGCCAGCAGGCCGATCGCCGGCCGCAACGGCAGCGCGCCGTGCGCGGACTGCTCGATTGCCGGCTCCTCGCCCGGGGTCCGGAGGTACGACCAGAGCCACGCGGCGTAGACGCTCAGCAGGCAGAAGGAGCCGACGACCGAGATGGCGACCTGGTGCTGGCTCGCCCGGTCGCCCACCTCGTCGGAGAGCCCGAGCAGGACGATGATGAAGACGGCAAGGAGGAGCAGCGTCGCGGTGTCGTTCGGAAGGCGCGCGTGGAAGCGCATGACGCCGTCGCGGGACTGCTGCGAGCCCGCGACGATGGTGAGTCCGAGCACGAGCATCGCGTTTGCGAAGAGGGAGCCCAGAATCGAGGTCTGGGCGACCACGATCTCCCCGGCCGAGAGGGCAAAGAGGACGATGAAGAGCTCGGGCAGGTTTCCGAGCGTCGTCTGCAAGACGCCCGTGACGGCTGGGCCGAAGTGGGCGCCAACGGACTCCGTGCCGATCCCGATCGACCAGGCGAGCCCGCCGAGCGCGGCGCCGGAGACGATGAAGACGACGACCGGCTCCACGCCGGCGTAGTGGAGCACCCCTGCGACGGCGGCGAACGCGAAGATCGCGCCGAGCAGGAGCGCGCGTCTCACGAGCCGCGCGGCCTCGCTGCGCCGGACAGCCGCCCGGCCTCGCTCCTGACGAAGCCCATCCGGTCGAACATCGCCTCGAGCGTCGGCTCCGAGGCGTCCCGCGCCTTCTCCGCCCCGCGCGCCAAGAGCCGCTGCAGCTCGCCCGGGTCGGCGCGCAACTCGCGGTAGCGCTCCTGCACCGGGACGATCGCCTCGACGACGGCCTCGCCGACGTCCGTCTTGAACTGCCCGTACCCCGAGCCCTCGTAGCGAGCCTCGATCGCATCGGGCGCCTCGCCCGTCAGCGCCGACAGGATGTCGATCAGGTTCGTGACGCCGGGCTTGTCATCGCCCCGCCGCACCTCCGAGCCCGAGTCGGTGACGGCCGACTTGAACTTCTTCCGGATCACGTCCGGCGCGTCGAGCAGGCGCACCGTGCCCTGCGGCGTTCCGGAGGTCGTCGACATCTTGTTGGTCGGCTCCTGGAGGTCCATGATCCGCGCCCCGACCTCCGGGAAGACGCCCTCGGGCACCTTGAACGTCTCGCCGAAGCGCGCGTTGAAGCGCTCGGCGACGTCGCGCGCGAGCTCGAGATGCTGCCGCTGATCGTCGCCGATCGGGACGATGTCGGTCTGGTAGAGCAGGATGTCGCCGGCCATCAGCACGGGGTAGGTGAAGAGGGCGGAGGAGACGAAGTCCCGCTGGGCGGACTTCTCCTTGAACTGTGTCATCCGGTTCAGCTGGCCGAAGCTCGTGACCGAGCCGAGCAGCCACGCCGCCTCCGCATGGGCGGGCACGTGGCTCTGCGCGAAGACCGTCGAGCGCTCCGGATCGAGCCCGGTGGCGAAGAGGATCGCGGCCAGGTCGAGCGTCTTCTCGCGGAAGTCCTCGGGGTCGTACTCGACGCTGATCGAGTGCAGGTCGACGATGCAGAAGAAGCCCTCGCCGAGCTCCTGCGTGGCTGCGTACTGCCGGAAACCGCCGATCAGGTTGCCGAGCGTCTTGTCGCCCGTGGGCTGGATGCCGGAGAAGATGCGCATGTCGTTGCTGTCCTTACCTTTCACAGTCTCGGAACGAAAAAGACCTCCGTGCGGAGGTCGGGATCGAGCGAAGCGGCGCGCGAGCCGACAGGATAGGCGTCCACTCCGGGACCCGCAACTACACTGACTCGATGGCCATGACCCCCGAGACGTGGAGCCCTGCGAGCTGGCGCGACCGGCCCGCATACCACCAGCCCGTCTGGCCGGACGAGGCCGCGGCCGATGCTGCGCTGGCGCAGCTCAAAGCCTTTCCGCCGCTCGTGTTCGCCGGCGAGGCGCGTGATCTGCAGGCAGCGCTCGGCGAAGTCTCGGCCGGACGCGCGTTTCTGCTCCAGGCGGGCGACTGCGCCGAGTCCTTCCGGGACTTCACCGCCATCTCGATCCGCGAGAAGCTGAAGATCCTGCTCCAGATGTCGGTCGTGATGATCTACGGGTCTGCTCTGCCGCTCGTGAAGGTCGGGCGGATCGCCGGCCAGTTCGCGAAGCCGCGCTCGTCGCCGACGGAGCTCGTGGGCGACCTCGAACTGCCCTCCTTCCTCGGTCACATGGTCCACGACGACGCACCGACCGCCGAGGCTCGAATGCCCGATCCCGACCGGATGGTGAGGGCCTACCACCAGTCGGCGGCGACGCTGAACCTGCTACGCGCCTTTACCAAGGGCGGCTTCGCCGACTTGACGCAAGTACACATGTGGAACCAGGAATTCGCCGCGAGTGCGCCCGAAGGGCAGCGCTACGAGGCCATCGCAATCGAGATCGAGCGGGCGCTGGGCTTCATGCGCGCCTGCGGCATCGACCTCGTGGATGCGCCGCAGTTGCACCAGGTTGACGTGTGGACGAGCCACGACGGCCTGCTCCTCGACTACGAGGAGGGTCTGACGCGGCGAGACTCGCTCACCGGCGACTGGTACGACTGCTCCGGGCACATGCTCTGGATCGGCGAGCGGACACGCCAGCCCGACGGCGCGCACGTCGAGTTCTTCTCGGGGGTGCACAACCCGCTCGGCGTGAAACTGGGCCCGACCGCGACCCCCGACGAGGTCCGCGAGCTGTGCGAGCGGCTGAACCCGACTCGAATTCCCGGCAGGCTCACGTTCATCGTCCGGATGGGAGCCGACCGGCTCGTCGACGCGCTGCCGCCGATCCTGCAGGCAGCCCGCGACGAGGAGCAGCCGGCGGTCTGGGTCTGCGATCCGATGCACGCAAACGTCTTTCGGACAGCGGCCGGAATCAAGACGCGCAGCTTCGACGAGATCATGGCCGAGCTCGTCTCCTTCTTCGAGGTCTGCCGGGCCGAGGACACGTGGCCGGGCGGGGTGCACCTCGAGTTCACGGGTGAGGACGTGACGGAATGTCTCGGTGGCTCGGAGGCCGTCCTCGAGGAGGAGCTGTCCGTGCGCTACGAGAGCCTCTGCGACCCTCGATTGAACGCGCGCCAGTCGCTCGACCTCGCGTTCCGGGTCGCCGAGTTGATGCGAACGTAGGCGCGTGGCCTCGCTCCACTCCATCGCCGTCGTCGGCACGGGACTCATTGGTGCGTCCATCGGGCTCGCTGCGCGGCGCGCGGGCGTCGAACGCGTCACCGGCTGGGATCCAGACCCCGAGCATCTCGCCACAGCGGGCGAGCGAGGGGCGGTCGAGCCGGCCGACGAGCTCGAAGCCGCACTCGAGGACGCGGAGCTCGCCTTCGTCGCGGCGCCGGTCACCGCCCTGCCCGAGCAGGTGCGGGCCGTGCTCGATGCCAGCGCGGAAGGCTGCACGATCACCGACGTGGGCTCGACGAAGGGTGCGGTCTGCGAGGCGGCGGCCGGCGTCGGCCGCTTCGTCGGCGGCCACCCGATCTGCGGCTCCGAGGCCCGAGGCCCCGAGTGGGCGAGCGCCGATCTGTTCGACGGGGCGACCTGGTTTCTGACGCCGACGGCGGCGACCGAGCCGCAGAGCTACACGGTGCTGCACGGCTTCGTCACTCAGCTGGGAGCGCTGCCCGTGGCGATCGATCCGGCTGCGCACGACCGCCTCGTCGCGCTCACGAGCCATCTGCCGCACGTGCTTGCGAACGTCCTCCTGAATCAGGTCGGGGGCGGGCGCGTCGACGGGCACGAGCCGCTGAGCTCCGCGGGCGGCTCGCTGCGCGACATGACGAGGGTCGCAGGCGCGAACCCCCGCATCTGGGTCGACATCTTCCTCGAGAATCGAGAGGCCCTCGGTGCAGCCCTCTCCGAGCACCGCCGCCGGCTGGAGCAGGTCGAGGCGGCGCTCGCAGCGGGCGACGCGGGCTTCCTTGCGCGCTGGATCGGCGAGGCGTCGACGAACCGGCGCCGGCTGCTGGAGACCGCGTACGAGGATGTCGGGGCGCTCCAGCGCCTACGAGTGCACGTGCCCGACCGGCCGGGCGTGATCGCCGGGATCGCGCAGGCGCTCGGCGCAGAGCGGATCAACATCGCCGGCTTCGAGCTGGAGCACCTGTCCAGCGAGCGCGGCGGCACACTGGCGATCCTCGTCACCGGCGAGCAGGAGGCGCAGCGGGCGGCGGCGCTGCTCGAAGGGCAGGGCTATGGCGTCGTGGTCGCACCCGTGCTGGAGGACGAGTGAAGGTTGAGCCCGCGGCGGCGATCCGGGGGCACATCGGTGTTCCCGGCGACAAGTCGCTCTCGCACCGGGCCGTGCTACTCGGCGCAATCTCGGAAGGCGAGACGCGCGTCTCCGGGTTCGGCCGGTCGGCCGACACGGAGTCCACGATCGCAGCTGTGCGGTCGCTCGGGGTTCGGGTCTACGAGGCCGACGAGGACACGCTTCGCATCTTCGGCGCCGGCCTGCGCGGGCTGAAGCCGCCGGGCGAGCCGGTCGACTGCGGGAACGCCGGCACGCTGATCCGGCTGATCGCAGGACTGCTCGCCGGCCAGGGCGCGAGCTTCGAGCTCACCGGCGACGAGTCGCTCAACTCGAGGCCGATGGAGCGGATTGCGGAGCCGCTGCGGCAGATGGGCGCAACCGTCGAGACGACGGAGGGGCACGCGCCGATCGTCATCCAGGGCGGTCCGCTCGTCCCGATCACCTACGAGCTTCCGGTCGCGAGCGCCCAGGTGAAGTCGGCCGTTCTGCTCGCCGGGCTCTACGCCGAGGGCGAGACGACCGTCCTCGAGCCGATGCCGACCCGCGACCACACCGAGTACCTGCTCGCCCAGGCGGGCGTGCCGGTTGTCCGGACCGCCAGAGGCGTCTCCGTCAGGGGGGTCGAGCGCTTCGAGCTCGGCGATGTCGAGATTCCGGGCGACTTCTCGTCGGCCGCGCCCTTCCTCGTCGCTGCGACTCTGCTCAGCGGTTCGGAGCTGACCGTCCACGGCGTGAACCTGAACCCGCGCCGGACCGGGCTGCTCGACGTGCTCGAGCGCATGGGCGCGAACGTCACCGTCTTCAACCGCCGCCGCATCGGCGGCGAGCCCGCGGGCGACCTCGACGTGCGGCCCGCGCAGCTCGTCGGCACGACGATCACCCCTGCCGAGGTGCCGCTGCTCGTGGACGAGCTGCCGCTGTTCGCTCTCCTGGCCGCGCACGCGCACGGGGACAGCGTCCTGCGCGGCGCGGCCGATCTGCGAACCAAGGAGACCGATCGGATCGAGGCGGTCGCGGACGGCCTCCGCCCGCTGGGCGCTCACATCCGCGCCACCGAGGACGGCTTCCGCGTGCGCGGCGTCCCTGCCCGCCTGCGCGGCGGCTCGGTCGACGCACGCGGCGACCACCGCATCGCGATGCTGGGCGCGATCGCGGGTCTCGCCTCGCGCGAAGGGGTCGACGTCGAGGGCGCGGAGGTGGCGGCGGTAAGCTTCCCCGGTTTCTTCGACCTGCTCGACTCCCTGAGAGCGACCACCAGCCAATGATCGTCGCCATCGATGGGCCCGCTGGGGCCGGCAAGAGCACGGTCGCACGGCACCTCGCCGAGCGGCTCGGCTTCCGCTACCTCGACACAGGGGCGATGTACCGGGCGCTCACGTGGCTTGCGCGCCAGCGCGGCGTCGCCCTCGACCGCGCGGCCGACCTCGCCGCGCTCGCGGCGGAGCACCCCGTTCAGTTCGACGAGGCCGGGCGTGTGTTCATCGACGCCACCGACGTGACGTCCTCGATCCGGAAGCCCGACATCGACAAGCTCGTCCCGGTCGTCGCGCGGCATCCCCAGGTGCGCGAGGTGATGCGGGAGCGGCAGCGCGCCCTCGGCGAGGAGGGAAACGTCGTCATCGAGGGCCGCGACATCGGCACCGTCGTGGCACCCCGGGCGCAGGTCAAGGTCTACCTGATCGCGGACCCCCGCGTCCGGGCCGCGCGGCGGTCGGTGGAGCGGCCCGGGATCGGCGCCGAAGCGCTCGCAACCGACCTGCGGCTGCGCGACGAGAAGGACGCGATCAACATGCGCCCGGCGGCCGACGCGGTCCAAATCGACACGACCGAGCTGGGCGTCGAAGACGTCGTGGCGCAGATCGAAGAGCTCGTGCAAGCACTGATCGAGCAGTGAGGGAGCTCGCGTGAACCGCGTCGACGCGGTGTGGGCCGTCGGCCGCCTCACGATCGGGACGGTCGTGCGCCTGCTGACGCCGCTGCGCAACTACGGCGTCGAGCGCGTGCCGAAGACCGGCGGGATCGTGATGGCCTTCAACCACTTCCACTGGGTCGATCCGCCCGTCTTCGGTCTCTCGTCCCCCCGCACGATCTACTTCCTGGCGAAGGTCGAGGCGCACCGTGTGCCCGGCCTCGGCGAGCTGATCCGCAGCTTCGGGACGATCGCCGTCCGCCGGGGCGAGTCCGACCGCGAGGCGGTGCGCCGCATGCGCGAGGTCGTGCGGGAGGGCCAGGCGCTCGGGCTCTTCGTCGAGGGCACGCGCCAGCGGGCGGGCGTTCCCGGCCCCGTGCAGCCGGGCGCGGCCATGGTCGCGATCCAGGAGGACGTTCCCGTCGTGCCGGCTGCGATCTACGGCAGCCACGAGTGGAAGCCGGGCAACTTCCACCCGATCTCGGTCGCGTGGGGCGCGCCGTTCCGCTTCGAAGGCCTGCCGAAGGGCGCGAAAGGGTATCGCGAAGGCTCCGCGGAAATCGAACGCCGTATCCACGCCCTCCACGCGTGGCTCGCCGAGGTGCACACGCTCGGACGGCCACGCCACGCGGTCCCGCCGCTATGACCGAGATCGAGACCGAGACTCCCCAGCCACCCGAGATCCACGGCACCGTCGCGATCGTCGGCTATCCCAACGTGGGCAAGTCGACGCTGATCAACCGGCTGACGGAGTCCCGGCACGCGGTCGTGCACGAGACGCCGGGAGTGACGCGCGACCGCAAGGAGTTGCTCGCCGACTGGAACGGCAAGCACTTCCTCGTCATCGACACGGGCGGCGTCGACGATCTCGCCACCGATCCCTTCAGCCCGTCGATCGCGAAGCAGGCTCGAACCGCGATCGAGGAGGCCGACCTCGTCCTCTTCGTCGTCGACGCCCGGCACGGGA
>JAWVCV010000355.1:0-8777 GCA_033858115.1 Gaiellaceae bacterium | reverse complement strand
GCGTGGGTCTGGTACCGCGAGCACGTCGGCGGCGACCGCACGCCGGTCGTCGACACGTGGTGGCAGACCGAGACGGGGATGATCATGATCACGCCGCTGCCCGGCCTGACAACGACGAAGCCCGGGTCGGCGACGAAGCCGTTCCCCGGCGTCGAGGTGGGCGTCTACGACGAGGCGGGCGACGAGGTCGGCCCAGGTGGGGGCGGCTACCTCGTGCTGAAGCGCCCCTGGCCGGCGATGACCCGCGGCATCTACGGGGACGACGAGCGCTTCCGCGAGACCTACTGGTCGAAGTACCCCGGCGTCTACTTCGCCGGCGACGGCGCGCGCATCGACGAGGACGGCGACTACTGGCTCCTCGGTCGTGTCGACGACGTGATGAACGTCTCCGGTCACCGCATCTCCACCATCGAGGTCGAGTCGGCGCTCGTCGACCACACGAAGGTCGCCGAGGCGGCGGTGTGCGGCCGCGCCGACGAGCTCACCGGCCAGGCCATCGTCGCCTACGTGACCCTGAAGGGCGGCGACGAGGGCTCGGTCGAGATGCTCGAAGAGCTGCGCAACCACGTCGCGGCAAAGATCGGCCCGATCGCGAAGCCGGCCAACATCGTCTTCACGCCGGAGCTGCCCAAGACGCGCTCGGGGAAGATCATGCGCCGGCTGCTGCGCGACGTGGCCGAGAACCGCCCGCTCGGCGACACGACGACCCTCGCCGACCCGGCGGTCGTCAGCGAGATCGCCGACCGCGCCGCCGCAGGCGCAGCGGAGGAGTAAGCCGCGGCGGTCTAGCGGCCCGCGACCTCGGGCGGCACGGTACAACCTGGGCGTGAGCCGTCTGCTCGCCACCGTGCTGCTCGCGCTCGTGCTCGCAGGCGGCGCCCACGCCGGCGACCGCGAGCTCCTCCAGGCGCGCGACCGCTACCTGCCGGCGGCGACCGTCCATTACGCGTCGACCCCGGACGGCGCGCAGGCGCGCTACGACGCGGGCAGAGACCTCGTGGAGGCGGTGCTCCGCTCGGGCCGCGTCCGGTCGGGCCTGCGTCCGCTGCGCGCGGCGCTCCTCGCGCGCGGACGGGCGCAGGTGGCCCGAGCGGAGAGGCTCGATCGCGACCCGGGCTTTCGCAGCGGCGCGCCGGTCCAGCCGCTGCCGGCGCCCGTTGTCAGGGTCGGCCCTCGCCGCCCGGACACGACCCTCGCGCGGCGGCTCGCCGCGGCGTCGGCGCGATTCGACGGGGCCGCCGGGATCTGGGTGCACGACCTCTCCACCGGCCGCTATGCCGGTGTGGCGGCGGACGCGCGCTTCGCCGCCGCCTCGACCGTGAAGCTCGGCGCTCTCGTCGCTGCGTTGCGTGCCTCGCCCCGGCCGGAGCGCAGCGCATGGTGGTACGACGTGCGGCAGATCGGCTTCTGGTCTTCGAATCTCGCCGCCAACCGGATCGCCGCCCGGCTCGGCTACGGCGCGGTCGGGGAAGGGCTGCGCCGGCTTGGCATGACCGCCAGCACCTATCCCGGTCCGTACCGGGCGACCACGGCCTTGCGGCCGCGCGGTCCCCACACCCGGGTCACGACGGCGCGCGACCTCGGCCGCGCCCTCTACCGGCTGCACGCTGGGGCGCACGGCGACGGCAGAGTGCTGCGCCTCCTCGGTCTGACCCGACGGCAGGCGGTGCTCGCAGTCCGCGTGCTCGCATCGGCGCAAGCGGTGGCCGACAACGTCGGGCTGTTCCGGCCGTGGCTGGCCGCGGCGAGCGTGGCCGAGAAGAACGGCTGGCTCTCCGATACGCGCACGACCGCCGCGATCGTCTACCGGCGCGGGCGGGCGACGATCGTCGTCGTCGAGGCGTACCGCCCGGGCCTGACGCTGCGCGAGGCGCAGCTATTGGCGCGCGACGTGCTCGCCGAGCTTGGCGATTGACACGTCAGTCAATTTGACTGACAAATCAATCGTGAGAATTGGATAGATTCGCACAGTAGATTTACACCAATTATTCGTTTGAAATAACTCTTGCGGAAGCCTGTAAAGGCTCTACAATGCCCCGGCCGCTTTACGGGCGACATTGTTGATTCGACAACGACGCGCCTCCCGGAAGCGGGGGGACAAGGGGGAATCACGTGAGAATCCATGCCTGGCGAGTCCTTGCCCTGCTCGGCCTTACGCTCGCGCTCGCGACGATGCTCGCGAGCGCGCAGGCCGGTGCCGCGGCGGGGACCGAGCGCTACATCGTCCAGTTGACCGACCCGCCGCTCGCGAGCTACCGCGGCGGCGTCGCCGGTCTCGTCGCCACCAGCCCGGCGGTGACGGGTGCGGTCAAGCTCGACCCGGAGAGCCCGGCGAGCAAGGCTTACCTCCAGTATCTCGCCGGCAAGCAGAGCGCAGCCCTGTCGGCGCTGAGCACGGCGCTCGGCCACACGGCGGCACCGACCTACTCCTATCGCTACGCCTACAACGGCTTCGCGCTCACCCTGACGCCTGCCGAGGCGGATGCCGTCTCGAAGCTCGCCGGCGTCTCGGCCGTGCGGAAGGACTATGTCCGCTACGTGCAGAGCGACGCGGGTCCCGCGTGGATCGGCGCGACCGCGGTCTGGAGCGGCTCCTCGACCGGCGCCTTCGGCGCGACCAAGGGCGAGAAAGTCGTCGTCGGCGTCATCGACACAGGCATCAACCACGACCACCCGTCCTTCGCGGACATCGGTGGCGACAACTTCAACCACCAGAATCCGCGCGGCCACTTCTACGGCCTCTGCGACCCTCTGACCGGGAAGCCCTTCTGCAACGACAAGCTGATCGGTGTCTGGGACTTCACCGGTACCACCCCGCTCGACGACAACGAGCACGGGAGCCACACGGCGAGCACCGCCGCGGGCAACGTGCTCGACGCCAGCCTGCGGGCGCCGACGATCACCGTCACGCGCAAGATCAGCGGCGTCGCCCCGCACGCGAACCTGATCACGTACAAGGCCTGCATCGCGGCCGGCTGCATCGGCGCGAGCCTGACCGCCGCAATCGACCAGGCGACTGCAGACGCGGTCGACGTGATCAACTACTCGATCGGCGGCGGCCCCAGCGACCCGTGGGGAGACAGCGACTCCGAGGCGTTCCTGGCGGCCCGCGAAGCCGGGATCTTCGTATCGGCGTCGGCCGGCAACGACGGCCCGCGGCCGGAGACCGTCGGCTCGCCGGCGAACTCGCCCTGGCTGCTCTCGGTCGGCGCGAGCACGCACAACCGAGCGTTCGTGAACGCCCTCACCTCGATGAGCGGCGGCGGCAGCGCCGCGCCTGCGAACATGAGCGGCCGCAGCGTGACCTCCGGGTACGGCCCCGCGAAGATCGTCTACGCCGGCGACTTCGGCTTCCCGCTCTGCGGTGACGGACCGGGTGCTCCGACCGGCGAGGCTGCGATCAACCCGTTCCCGCCGGGGACGTTCCACGGCGAGATCGTGGTCTGCGACCGCGGCACCTACGGTCGGGTCGAGAAGGCGTCCAACGTCGCCGAGGGCGGCGCGGGCGGCTTCGTGCTCGCCAACGACCAGGCCAGCGGGGACTCGCTGATCGGGGACGCCTATGCGATCCCGGGTCTCGGCATCTCCTACGCAAACGGTGTCAAGCTGAAGGCGTGGCTTGCCTCCGGCACGGGCCACACGGCCTCGATCGCGGGCACCACGGCCGACCTGGCCCCGTCGAACGGGGACATCATGGCCTCGTTCAGCTCCCGCGGCCCGAACAAGCCGGTGCCGGGCATCATCAAGCCCGACATCACCGCTCCCGGCGTCGACATCCTCGCCGCGATCAACACGACGAACCCGACCTCACCGCCGGAGTTCGGCGTCCTCAGCGGCACCTCGATGTCGAGCCCGCACATGACCGGCGCAGCGGCGCTGATGCGCGCGCTGCACGGCAACTGGACGCCCGCCGAGATCCAGTCGGCCCTCGTCTCGACCGCGAAGGCGACGGGGATCCGGAAGGAAGACGGCGTCAAGGCCGCCGACGCCTTCGACATGGGCGGCGGCCGCGTCGACCTGACGAAGTCCGGCCAGGCCGGACTCACGCTGGACATCGATCCAGCGGCGTTCGCGGCCGCGGACCCGGCCACGGGCGGCGACCCGACGACGCTGAACCTCGCCACGATCGGCGAGGACGACTGCGACGGCGAGTGCACCTGGACCCGGACGGTCAAGAGCCGCGCCGGTGTCGCGACGACGTGGAAGGCCGTCACGAGCGGTCCGAGGGAGCTCCGGTTCACCGTCTCGCCGGCGCAGTTCACCCTGGCGCCGAACGCGACGCAGACGCTGACGATCACTGCCGACGTGCGCAAGCTGCCGGTCGGTCAGTGGAACTTCGGTCAGCTGCGGCTCGTGCCGACGAACGGGGCGGTGCCGGAGACCCGGCTGCCGATCGCCCTGCAGACGGCAAAGCCGGTGCCGGTCGACGTCGTCACGAACACGACCCAGGGCGCCACGATCGTGACCACGTCCTCGAAGGTCGCGATCACGAGCCTGCAGACGGTGATCTCGGGCCTGACGCAGGGTCACGTGGATGAGTTCACGCTCGAGCAGGATCCGACGCCCACCGAGGGGCCGTATGACGTGCCCGTCGGGACGAAGACGATCTTGGTCGACGTGCCCGCCGGCTCGCGCTTCCTGGCCTCGGACATCGCCTCGACGAGCGCGATGGACCTCGACCTGTTCGTCGGCCTGGACTCGAACGGCGACGGTGTCGCAGACGAGGGCGAGGAGCTCTGCCGGAGCGCCTCCGACACGGCGATGGAGTCGTGCCGCCTCAGCAACCTCACCGGCGGCCGGTACTGGGTCCTCGTTCAGAACTGGCTGGGCTTCGGCCTCGACGACGTGAAGCTCGTCACGGCCGTGATCCCGGGTCAGAGCTTCGGGAACCTCACCGCCACCGGACCCAAGTCGGTGGCGGCGAACACTCCGTTCGACGTCACGGTGACGTGGCGGGAGCCCAAGCTGACGTCGGGCCAGACCTGGTTCGGCCTCGTCGAGCTGGGCTCCGACAAGCAGCATCCGAACAACGCGAAGGCGCTCTTCGTCAAGATCGAGCGCGTCTAGCCCGACGACATCGCGGAGGGGCGGTCGCTGCGGCACCGCCCCTCCGCGATCCAGCGGTTCTAGGAGCGCAGCTGCGTCGACGTGCCGATCGCGATCACCGGCGCGGCGTCCGGACGGAGCCAGCGCAGGACGGCCCGCAGCTCTTCCTTGCGGAGGCTGATGCAGCCGATCGTCGGTCCGCCCGTCTGCGCGTGGAGAAAGATCCCGGAGCCGCGTCCGGGCACCGTCGGGCGCATGTTGTACTCGATCACCGCGAGGAACGGGTACGGCCGCGGCTGCTCCCACATCCCCTCGCTGGCGCCGCCGAACGGCGGTTTGGCGCCGCAGGCGACGTGCTGGAAGGAGTTGTACGTCGGCGAGGAGGAATCCTCGTCCCACCAGTCGCCGCAGCGGAGCTTGCGGTAGCGGAAGCGGACGCCGGGATTCGCCTCGTTGCCATACATGGTGCGTCCGATCCGGTAGAGGCCGGTCGGCGTCGTCCCGTCGCCCTCGCGCCGGCTCGAGGAGAGGCCGTTCTTGCCGAGCCGTGCGGGATAGGGGCCGGCCGCCGCGACCCAGCAGCCCCCCTTACGGCTCCAGGTCCGCAGCGTCGCATAGGTCGTCCTGGTCACCTTCGCCTCGACGGTGAGGAGTTGCTTCGCGCCGGCCGGAGCCTTCAGCTCGGCGGCGAGGTTCTGGGGGCAGGCGGCCGCGACTGCCGAGGTGAGGAGCGCCAGGGCGAGCACCGATCCAGAGTACGCTGAATCCCATGGGCGCCGTTCTCTTCGCGGCCGTCGCGCTGGCTGTGGGCGCCCCGCAGTTCCAGGGGGAGATCGGGCCCGTGCGCTGGGACGACCTCCGCTTCTCCTACCGCGCCGGGTGCCCAGTCGGGCCGGCGCAGCTCCGGACCGTGCGGGTCTCGCACTGGGGCTTCGACGGCCGCGCGAGAGCCGGGTCGATCGTGGTCGCGCGTCGCAGCGCGCCGGCCGTCCTCGCCGTCTTCCGGCGGTTGTGGGCCGAGCGCTTTCCCATCCGTCGGCTGCAGCCCGTCTCCGCCTACCGGGGCAGCGACGACGCCTCGATGGCCGCCGACAACACATCCGGCTTCAACTGCCGGTTCGTCGGCGGCACCTCGCGCTGGTCGATGCACGCCTACGGCGAGGCGATCGACGTCAACCCGGTGGAGAACCCGTACATCCGCGGCGGCACCCCCTCGCCTGCCGCCGGGCGCGCCTACCTCGATCGGAGCCCGTACCGCCAGGGGATGGCCGTTGCTGGTGGCGTGCTGGTGAGGGCGTTCGCGTCGGTCGGCTGGAGCTGGGGTGCGTCGTTCGGCGACTATCAGCACTTCTCGACCACGGGACGCTGATGGATCCTCTGCGGAGATATTGGGACTTCGACGACCTCGACGGCAGCGAGCGCCGGTTCCGCGCGCTGCGGGCCGAGGCCCTGACGCAGCTCGCGCGGGTCGAGGGCCTGCGCGAGCGCTTCGCCGAGGGCGACCTGCTTCTGGACGAGGCGGCGGCCGAAGACGATCCACGGGTGCAGATCCGCGTCGACCTGGAACGCGGCCGGCTGCACCGCTCGAGTGGAGACAAGGAGGCGGCGCTCCCGCTCTTCGAGCATGCCTACGCGGCCGCGCGCGAGGCGGGAGAGGACTGGCTCGCTGCGGACGCGGCGCACATGTGCGCTCTGGCCGCTCCGGATCGAGCCGGCTTTCTCGAGTGGACTCAGCGGGGGATCGAGCTCGCCGAGACCTCGGAGGGCGCCGCCTACTGGCTCGGCCCGCTGCTGAACAATCTCGGCTGGGAGCACTTTGACGCCGGCGAGCACGAGCAGGCTCTCGGCGCCTTCGAGCGCGCGCTCGAGGTGCGGCTGCGCGATCCCGCGAACGGCGCCGCGATCGAGCAGGCGCGCGAAGCCGTCGCCGAGGCGCGCAAGGCGCTCGGCTAGGTCAGCAGCTTCTCGAACCGCGCGGCTTCGTCGAAGGGGCCGATCACCGAGAGGTACGGCCCCTCGTCGACGATGTCCCGGGCGACGCGCTGGATGTCCTCGGCCGTCACCGCGTCGAGCGCGTCGAGCACCGCCTGCGGCTCCTCGGCCCGACCCTCGAGCACTTCGCGGCGCAGCCCGAACATGATCGTCCCGTGTGGGCTCTCGAGCTGGAGCACGAACCGGCCCTTGGCGAAGTTGCGCGCCTTCTCGAGCTCGTCCGACGGCACGGGCTCGGCGGCAAGCAGGCGGAACTGCTCGACGATCGTCGTCACCGCGTCGTCGATCCGGTTGATGTCGACCCCCGACTGCGCGTACAGCGAGCCGGCGTCCGTGTAGGAGTGGTTGGTGCCGAAGACGTAGTAGGCGAGCCCGCGCCGCTCGCGCACCTCGGTGAAGAGCCGTGACGACATTCCTCCGCCGAGGACGGTCGCGAGCACCTGGAGCACGTAGCGGTCGGGATCGACGAGGGGGCGGCTGCGGACGCCGAGAATCAGGTGCGCCTGGTCGGAGGCCTTCGTGTGCACCTTCACGCGACCGTTCTCGAGCGGCTTCACCCGCTCCGGCGAGCCGGTCTCGCGCGCCTCCATGTCGCCGAGCAGCTCCTCGAGCCGCTGCTGCAGGCCGTCGCCGAGCTGGCCGCCGACGCCGACGACCATCCTGTTCGGGACGTACCACTTGCCGGTGTAGTCGGTGAAGGTGTCGCGCGTGGCGCCGCGCACCGTCTCCTTCCTCCCGATGATGTCCCAGCCGAGCGGCTGGTCGTCGTAGAGGAGCGACTCGTAGACACCGCCGATGAAGTCGCGCGGCGTGTCGAAGTACATGTTCATCTCCTCGATGATCACGCCTTTCTCGCGCTCGATCTCCTCGGCGTCGAAGCGGGAGTTCCGGAGCATGTCGACGAGCACGTCGAGCGCGACGTCACGCGTGTCGGCGGCGCAGCGGACGTAGTAGCCCGTGTACTCCTTGCCGGTGAAGGCATTGAACTCGCCGCCGATCGCGTCGATCTCGCCGGCGATGTCGCGAGCGGTCGGCCGCCGCTCGGTTCCCTTGAAGAACATGTGCTCGGCGAAGTGGGCGATCCCGTTCGTGTCCTTGGTCTCGTAGCGCGAGCCGGCCGCCAGCATGACAAAGCACGAGACCGACTGGGCATGCGGCATCGGCGCAGTCAGGACACGCAGGCCGTTCCCCAGCTCGAAGCGCTCGAAGACCCCCACCGGGCCATGCTAGCCGCGGGCGCCGCCGCTAGGCGCCGCGCGCGATCAGGTCGCGTGCGTAGGCGGCGAAGCGCACGGCGGTCGCGTGATCGACCGTCTTGCCGCGCAGCTGGTCGAGCTGCTGGGCCCACGCACCGAGGAGAAGCTGCTCCCGGATGTGGTTCGCCGCCGCATGTGCCGTCCTGGCCAGGTCGGCGATGAGCCGCAGCTCCGTGCAGGAGATGCGGTTGATCAGCCCGAGCGCGCAGGCGCGGTCGACGTTGTTCACCAGGCTCTGGGAGGTGGCCTGAACGCGGAAGAGACGCGTCAGGCTGCCTGCGTTGCCGAGGTTGTCGGCCGCGGAGACCACGATCGAGTGCGTGCCGGGGTTGAGGAAGAACATGTCGAGCACCTGGCCGGACGCCGCCGGCGCGCCGTCGAGTGTCGCGCCGATCGTGGACGCCTTCACGCCGGAGCCCGCGTCCGTGACCGTCCAGGTGATCGAGGAGAGGTCGTCGGTGTCGAAGATGACGTTCTGGGGCG
>JAWVCV010000354.1:0-2820 GCA_033858115.1 Gaiellaceae bacterium | reverse complement strand
GCGCTCGTCGGGGTGATCATGGGCTCGCGCTCCGACTGGGAGACGATGCGCCACGCCTGCGAGCTGCTCGAGGCGCTCGACGTGCCGTTCGAGCAGCAGGTGGTCTCGGCCCATCGCACGCCGGACTTGCTCTTCGAATACGCCGCTTCGGCGGAAGAGCGCGGGCTGCAGGTCCTGATCGCGGGCGCCGGCGGCGCCGCGCACCTTCCCGGGATGACCGCGTCGAAGACGGCGCTGCCGGTGCTCGGCGTGCCCGTCGAGTCCAAGGCGCTCAAGGGCATGGACTCGCTCCTCTCGATCGTCCAGATGCCCGCCGGCGTGCCCGTGGGGACACTTGCGATCGGGCGGGCGGGAGCCGTCAACGCGGCTCTGCTCGCGGCCGCGATCGTCGCCCGGAGCGACGCCGGCGTGCGCGAGCGGCTCGCCCGCTGGCGCGCGGAGCAGACCGCTTCGGTGCTCGCGAGCCCCGACCCTGCTGCGTGAGGGCTGCGTGATCGTCGGCGTCATCGGCGGCGGCCAGCTCGGCCGCATGCTCGCGCTCGCGGGGATCCCGCTGGGTCTCTCGTTTCGGTTTCTCGACCCGTCGCCGGACGCACCGGCTGCCGAGGTCGGCGAGCTGCTCGTCGGCGCCTACGACGATCCGGACCTCCTCGATCGGCTCGCCGACGGCGCCGCCGCGGTCACCTACGAGTTCGAGAACGTCCCGGTCGCGGCCGCGCGCCGCGTCGGCGCGGTCCCGGCGGCAGCGGCGCTCGAGGCCGCCCAGGACCGACGGACGGAGAAGGAGCTCTTCCAGCGGCTCGGAATCCCCACGCCGGCCTTCGGCGACGTGCCGCCGCCGGTCGTCGTGAAGACGCGGCGACTCGGGTACGACGGCAAGGGACAGCGGATCGAGCGGGGCGCCTATGCGGCTGCCGAAGACGAGCTGGCCGAGGAGCTGCTCGACTTCGACCGGGAGCTCTCGCTGATCGCCGTCCGCGGCCGCGACGGCGAGACCCGCTTCTACCCGCTGGTCGAGAACGTGCACGGGGACGGGATCCTCCGCACCTCCAGGGCTCCAGCAGCCGACGCGCCGCAAGCGGAGGCCGAGGAGTACGCGACGAGGCTGCTCGACGAGCTCGGCTATGTCGGCGTCCTCGCACTGGAGCTCTTCGAGGTCGGCGGGCGTCTGCTCGCGAACGAGTTCGCGCCCCGGGTGCACAACACGGGTCACTGGACGATCGAGGGAGCGGCGACGAGCCAGTTCGAGAATCACCTGCGGGCCGTCCTCGGCCGGCCGCTCGGCTCGACCGCCTCGCGGCCCTCGGTGCTCTTCAACCTGATCGGCGACGTGCCGGACCTGCAGGAGGTGCTCGCCGTGGAGGGTGCACACGTCCACCTCTACGGCAAGGAGGCGCGGCCCGGCCGCAAGCTCGGCCACATCACGCTCGTCGAGCCGACGGCCGAACGACTCGCAGCCCTGGCGGACTTAGTGGCTCAGAGCCACTAAGTCAATGCTGACGGCAGACGGGGCCGTCGATCCTGCGGCCGCAGGAAGGGCAGATCCGCTGGCGCTGCTTCAGCTCGAGTGCATGCTTCTTCAGGCCGGTGAAGAACATCGTGTAGCCGATCGCCAGCGTCAGCGCGGCGAGGGTTGCGATGTGCGGGTCAAGCGTCATCCGAGGACGTCCTTTGGAGAGTCGTACGTCGTCGCGCATGGGGGTGCGCTCGGAAGTACAACTCTCGCCGGCGTCGATCGGATACGTGCGTGTAGAGCTCGGTCGTGGAGAGGTCGGCGTGGCCGAGCATCTCCTGGACGCTGCGCAGGTCGGCGCCCCCCTCGAGCAGGTGGGTCGCGAATGAGTGGCGGAGCAGGTGCGGGTGCACGCGCTTGGGCTCGAGCCCGGCCTTCTCGGCGAGGCGGCGCAGGATCAGGAAGGCGCCCGCCCGGGTGAGCGGTCCGCCGCGCGCGTTCAGGAAGAGCTCCGGGCGGTTGCGCCGGTCGAGGTGGGGCCTGCCCATCGCGATGTAGCGCCGGAGCGCGTCGACGGCGGGCCGCCCGAGGGGGACGAGGCGCTCCTTGGAGCCCTTGCCGAGCGCCCGCACGATCCGGTCGTCGAGATCGACCGAGCGGCGGTGCAGGCCGGTTGCCTCGCTGACCCGCAGCCCGGAGCCGTACATCAGCTCCACGAGCGCGCGGTCTCGCATCGCCCGAGGCGTGGTGCCGGAAGCCGCTTCGATCAGCCGCTCGGCTTCGCCCGGGGAGAGCGTCCGGGGGAGCGTCCGCGTGCGACGCGGTAGCTGGAGTGCGGCGGCGGGGTTGTCGTCGCGCACGCCGAGCAGCATCTGGTGCCGGAAGAAAGCGCGGATCGCGGCCACGCGACGCGCTACGGTCGAAGCGGCGATCCCCGCGGCGCGCAGCTCGGCCAGCCAGCGCTCGAGCTCTTCGGTCGTCGTCGCGGCCACGGGGCCGTCGCGCCAGGCAGCGAGCTGCGCGAGATCGCGGCGGTAGGCGTCCACCGTCCGCGGTGCGCGCCGCGTCGCGAGCAGCGCGAGGAAGCCGTCGAGGTCGGGGTCGGGGCGCGTCGTCACGGCCGCTCCCGATTCCCCGCGGCCGCCCGGACCCCTCTATGAGCGCGGGTGGGAGGAGTCGTAGACCTTGCGTAGACGGCGTGCGTCCACGTGGCTGTAGACCTGAGTCGTCGAGAGCGTGGCGTGCCCCAGCAGCTCCTGGATCGTGCGCAGGTCGGCGCCGCCCTCGAGCAGGTGCGTGGCGAAGGAGTGGCGCAGCCGATGCGGGTGAGGCAGGAGGCGACGGAGGGTGCTCGTGTCGAGGCGGCG
>JAWVCV010000353.1:0-2800 GCA_033858115.1 Gaiellaceae bacterium | reverse complement strand
GCCTGCTGGAGACGGTGCGCGCGCTGCAACACCGCAGGGAGACGATCCACGAGAACATCACCGACGCGTTCGTCGAGGTCGACGGCGACTGGCGCTGCACCGACCTCAACGATCGCGCGCTGCGCCGCATGCAGGACCGGAAGGGCATCGCGCTCGCGCGGGAGGACGTCATCGGCCGGGGCATGTGGGAGATGTTCCCCGAGGCGATCGGAACCGAGGTGCACCGCCGGTGCCGGCAGGCGATGCGGGAGCGCCGCGCGGTCGCCTTCGAGAGCTGCTTCGGGTCCGGCGGCGAGTGGATCGAGGCGCACGTCTGCCCCTCGGGGTTCGGCCTCGCCATCTTCTGCCGGGACGTCACGACCCCCAAGGTCGCCGAGCTGGAGCGACGCGCGGCGGACCGGCGGACCGACCGGATCCTCGAGGGCATCACCGACGCGTTCTACGCGGTGGATCGCGACTGGCGCCTGACGTACCTCAACGCGCGCGCGATAGAGACCTTCGCCGAGCTGCGCGGGCGGCCCGCCACGCGCGAGGAGCTGCTCGGGCAGAGCCTGTGGGACGTGTTCCCGGCCGTGGTCGGCACGAGCGCGGACGAGCACTACCGCCGCGCCGTCCGCGACGGGCAGACCGCGATCTTCGAGTACGCCTACCCCGGCGGCGAGCCGTGGTTCGACGTGCACGCCTATCCGTCCGAGCACGGGCTGTCGGTGTACTTCCGCGACGTCACGGACCGCAAGAACGCCGAGCGGGAGCGCGAGGCGCGGGCGCGCCAGCAGGCGGGGGTGGCCGGTCTCGGACTGCGGGCCCTGGCCAGCGACGACCTGCCGGTCCTGATGCAGGACGCGGTCGCCGTCGTGGCGGAGACCCTCGACACCGAGGTGGTCGGAGTCGCCGAGATGCTGCCCGACCGCGAGGAGCTGCTCCTGCGCGCCGGCGTCGGATGGCGCTCGGGCGCGGTCGGCGACACCGTCGCCTCGACCGGCCGCGGCTCGATGGTGGGCTACACGATCGAGACCGACGAGCCGGTCGTGTCGGCCGACCTGGACACCGAGGAGCGCTTCCGGATCTCGGCCGGCCTGGCCGCGGAGGGCCCGGCGAGCGGCGTGACCGTCGTGATCCCCGGTCGCGACGAGCCCTACGGCGTGCTCGCCGCGTTCTCCCGACGGCGACGGACCTTCTCCGGCGATGACGCGCACTTCCTGCAGGCGGTCGCCAACATCGTCGCCGCCGCGGTCGAGCGCGCCCGCGCCGAGGCGCGGATGGGCGAGGTCCGGGAGACGGAGCGCAGCCGGATCGCCCGCGACCTGCACGACGAGGCGCTCCAGGACCTCACCTACGTCCTCACCCAGGCCTGCCGCCCCGCGGACGACGGGACCGAGGCCGCCGAGCGGCTGGAGCGCCTGGTCCCGGCGCTCACGCGCGTCGGTGAGCAGCTGCGCGGCGCGATCTACGACCTGCGCCTCGGCGGCGAGGCGGAGCGCGCGTTCCCGCAGCTGCTCCACGCGCTCGTGGAGGTCCACCAGGCGATGGCGGCGGACTGCGAGGTCGAGCTGGAGCTCGGCGAGGCGGTGCCCGAGCGTCCGCTCGGCGCCACCGGCACCGAGGTGCTGCGCATCCTCGGCGAGGCGCTCACGAACGCGCGCCGCCACGCGCGGCCCGACCGCGTCGTCGTGCGGGTGCGGGGGTCGGCGCGCCGGCTGTCGGCCGAGGTCGCCGACGACGGCCGCGGCTTCGATCCCCTCGCGCCGTCGGCGACCGCGGACGGGACCGGGATCCGCGGGATGCGCGAGCGGGCGGCCCTCGTCGACGGGCACCTCCTCATCCGGAGCGAGCCCGGGGGCGGGACCAGGGTCCGCCTCGACGTCCCGCTCGCCACGGCGGGCGAGGACGGCGCCGAGCAGGTCCGTGTGCTGCTCGTCGAGGACCACGCGGCCGTGCGCGAGGCGATGGCGTCCGCGTTGGAGCGGGACGCCGGCCTTCGCATCGTCGGGCAGGCGCCATCGCTCGGCGAGGCGCGCGCGCTGCTGGACGACGTCGACGTGGCGGTGCTCGACCTGGGGCTGCCCGACGGCTACGGCGCGGACCTGATCGCGGAGCTGCGAAACGTCAACCCGCGGGCGCAGGCGCTCGTGCTCAGCGCGACGCTCGACCGGGGCGACATCGCCCGCGCCGTCGAGCGCGGCGCCGCCGGTGTCGTGAACAAGACCGCGAGCCTCGACGAGGTCGTCGACGCGGTGCGCCGTGTCCACGCCGGCGAGCCGCTGCTCGCCCTCGAGGAGATCCTCGAGCTGCTGCGCTACGCCGGCCGCCAGCGGGAGCGCGAGCACGCCGACCGCCAGGCGATCGCCCAGCTCACGGTCCGCGAGCACGAGGTCCTCCAAGGCCTCGCGGACGGGCTGAACAGCCAGCAGATCGCCGACCGCCTGTTCATCTCCATCCGCACCGAGCGCAACCACATCGCGAACATCCTGGGCAAGCTCGGCGTGCACTCCCAGCTGCAGGCCCTCGTGCTCGCGCTGCGCCACGACGTCATCGAGATCCGCTAGCCGGACCCGAGGGACGTGCGCGCCTGTGCGCCGTCCACGTAGCCGCGCAGGAAGGCGCGCCCCTCGGCGGTCGTCGTGCAGCCGGGCGCCGCCTCGTCTCCGCGGGTCGCCGCCGCCACCCCCGCGTCGTAGGCCCGGCGGATGCGCTCGTCCGGCCCCGGACCCGGCGTGGGCTCATCCGCGTCCGGGGCGTGCCTGTCGTCTCCGGGCGGCGCCATCGAGCTCGTGGCTACCCGCTCGGGGCGGCCGCGATG
>JAWVCV010000352.1:0-4821 GCA_033858115.1 Gaiellaceae bacterium | reverse complement strand
GCGGGCACGCTCTCCGGCGGCGAGCAGCAGATGCTGGCGCTCGCGCGAGCGCTGATGGGCCGACCGCGACTGCTACTGCTCGATGAGCCCTCGCTCGGGCTCGCGCCGCTCGTCACCCGTGAGATCTTCCGGATCGTGCGCGAGCTGAACGAGGAGGAGGGGATCACCGTGCTCGTGGTCGAGCAGAACGCGGCAATCGCGCTCGACGTCGCAGCGCACGCCTACGTGCTCGAGGTGGGGAAGGTCGCCGTGTCCGGGACGAGCGAGGAGCTCGCCCGCGACGAATCCGTCCGCAAGTCGTATCTCGGCTACTAGTGGCTGCCCCGGCAACGGTTAGGGCACCGCTCGCGCGCGATCTGCGGCGCGCTGCGGCGTCCTCAGTCGCGTCCAGGCTAGCCAGCCTGCACGCTCCCTGCGTCCTTGCATCGCTTGCAGCTCCCGCGCGAGCGGCGCGAAACCGTCACCGGGACAGCCACTGATGTCCGAATTCGTCCAGCAGGTCGTCGCAGGGCTCGGATCGGGCGCGATCTACGGCGCGCTCGCGCTGGCGCTGGTGCTGATCCACCGGGCGACCGGCGTGATCAACTTCGCGCAGGGCGAGATGGCGATGTTCACCACCTACATCGCCTGGACGCTGATCGAGAACCACGGCTGGTCGTACTGGCCGGCGTTCGTCGTCACGCTCGTCTTCGCGTTCGTGCTCGGGCTGGGGATCCAGCGGGTCGTGATCGCGCCTGTCTCGAACGCGTCCGTCCTGACGATCGTGATCATGACCATCGGCCTGGTGCTCACCTTCAACGGCCTCGCGAGCCTGATCTGGTCGGGCGAGATCAGGGCGTTCCCGAGCCCGTTTCCGAACGAGACATGGCAGCTCGGCGACGTCAGCATCTCGCAGCAGGACCTCGGTACCTTCGCCGTCGTCGCCGTGCTCGTGACACTGCTGTGGGCGTTCTTCCAGCTGACGAAGGTCGGCCTGGCACTGCGCGCCTCCGCGCTCAACCCGGAGGCCAGCCGGCTCGTCGGGGTGCGAGTCGGCTGGATGCTCGCGATCGGCTGGGGCCTCGCCGCGATGCTCGGCGCGGTCGCGGGGATGCTGGCCGCCCCGACGGTCTTCCTCGACCCGAACATGATGCAGGCGATCCTGATCTACGCCTTCGCGGCGGCCGTCCTGGGCGGGATCGACTCGCCGTTCGGCGCCGTCGCCGGCGGGCTCCTGCTCGGCGTCGGCCTCAACCTGATCGGCGCCTACGTCGACTTCGTCGGCGCCGACCTGCGGCTGCCCGTCGCGCTCCTGATCATCCTCGTCGTGCTGCTCGTCCGGCCCGCGGGCCTCTTCGGCAAGCCCGTCGTGAGGCGCGTGTGAGCAGGCGCTCGCTCGGGATCGCCGGCTTCGCGCTCGCGGCCGTGGCCGTGTTCCTGCTGCCGCGCTTCATCAGCGACTTCCGGGCGCAGCAGTTCGCCTACGTCGGCATCTACTTCATCGCCCTGCTCGGCCTCAACCTGCTCACCGGCATCACCGGCCAGATCTCGCTCGGCCACGGCGCCTTCATGCTGATCGGCGGCTACACGACCGCGATCTTGATCTCGAACCAGGACCCGCCGCTCGAGCTCGCAGGTCACCTCTTCACGAACGACATGACGGACTACTGGACGATTCCGATCGCCGGGCTCGTCGCCGGCCTCGCCGGCTTCCTCTTCGGCTTTCCCGCGCTCCGGCTCACGGGGCTCTACCTCGCGCTCGCCACCTTCGCGGTCGCCGTCGCCGCGCCGGCGGTCGTCAAGAAGTTCGATACGTTCACGGGCGGTGGCGGCGGCATCAACCTCTTCGACGTCGAGGGTCGCACCGGCCGCTCCGTCACCGATCCCGCCACCTTCGAGTCCACGGAGGGCGCCGACGTCTTCGGGTTGCACGTCGCGTCGTTCAACGAATGGCTCTACTACCTGTGCTGGACGGTGGCGCTCGTGATGTTCGCGGCCGCCTGGCTGCTGCTGCGCGGTCGCTTCGGCCGGTCGCTGCGGGCGGTGCGCGACAGCGAGCTCGCAGCCGCCTCCTCCGGCGTCAACCTCGCCCGCTACAAGACGCTCGCCTTCGGGATCAGCGCCTTCTACGCCGGCGTCGCCGGGTCGCTGCTCGCGATCGCGACCACCTTCGTCAACCCGGACACGTTTCCGATCACGCTCTCGATCTTCCTGCTCGTCGGCGTCGTCGTCGGTGGGCTCGGCTCGCTCTGGCCGCTCGTCTTCGGCGCGATCTTCATCCACTTCATGCAGATCGAGTGGGCGCAGCGCGCCGAGGCCGTGATCCCGAACTTCATCCCGATCCTCGGCGACATCGACACCGACCTGCCGGGGGCGCCGGCGGTCGCGTTCGGCGTGATCCTGATCCTGATCATGCTCGCGTTCCCGGGTGGCGCCGCGGGGCTTCTGCGCAGCCTCCAGTCGCTGGCGGCGCGCGGCTACGGCCGGGTTCGCTAGCCGATGCGCCGCCCCCAGCTCGCCCTCGCCCTGCTCGCGCTCGCCGCGGCAGTCGCCACGGGCGCGACCGCGAGCTCCGGGGCCGAGCCGGGGCTCACCGCCAACACGATCCTCCTCGGCGGCACGTCGCCGCTCACGGGGCCTGCGTCCGCCTATGCCTCCGTCGCCCGCGGCGCGAACGCGTACTTCCAGTACGTCAACGCGCGCGGCGGCGTCAACGGGCGCACGATCGTCTACAAGATCGTCGACGACGCCTACAACCCGGCGCAGACCGTGCAGGCGACGACGCAGCTCGTGGAGCAGGACACGGTCTTCGCGATCTTCAACGGCCTCGGCACCGCGCAGAACGAGGCGATCCGCCCGTACCTGAACCAGAACAAGGTGCCCCAGCTCTTCGTCGCGTCAGGCGCGACCACGTTCGGGCGCGACTACCGGCAGTACCCATGGACGATCGGCTTCCAACCGAGCTACCAGGCCGAGGGCTGGATCTACGGCACGTATCTCGCCCGCACGAAGCCGGGCGCGAAGATCGCCGTCCTCTTCCAGAACGACGACTACGGCAAGGACCTGCTGGCGGGCCTCAGGCGGGGGATCGCCCGCTCGAAGGTCAAGCTCGTCGCGGCGCAGCCCTACGAGGTGACGGCGTCGGACGTGCAGTCCCAGATCGTGGCCTTGAAGGGGTCCGGCGCAGACGTGCTGGCGCTCTTCGCGACGCCGAAGTTCGCGATCCAGGGATATGCGTTCGCGGGCCGGGTCGGCTGGCGCCCCCTGATCATCAACAACGCCGTCTCGAACGCCTCGAACATCATGACCGCAGCGTCCGAGGGCGGCTCGACCAAGACGGTCGAGAACTCGATCTCGATCGCCTACCTCAAGGACCCGACCGACGCGACGTGGCGCGACGACGCGGCCGTGAGGCTCTACCGGACGATCATGGCGCGGTACGCGAAGGGCGCGAACGTGAAGGACGTCTACCACGTCTACGGGATGGCCGTCGCCTACGAGACGGTGCGCCTGCTCAAGGCGGCCGGAAAGAACCTGACTCGCGCCGGCGTGATGCTCCAGACCCGGAAGCTGAACGACCCGGCGAATCCGTTCCTGCTGCCGGGGATCTCGATCAGGACGAGCGCGACGGAGCGCTTTCCGGTCGAGCAGGTGCTGCTGCAGCGCTGGTCGAAGGGCAGCTGGAAGACCTTCGGCGGGCTCTGGGGCTATCGCGCCGGGTAGGACGGCTTGAGTGACAGCGCCAGCGCCACGAGACGCTCGCGCGGGAGCTCCGCGGAGCTGAGCGTCGCCCGCGTGCCGCTGCGCTCGACGCGCGCGTAGCCGGGCTCGAGCCCGTGCGGCTCGGCGGGGCCCGCGACCAGCACGCCGCCGCGCTCCTCCCACTCGAGCCACTCGTGCTGGTCCACGGCGGAGGCTTGCGTCTCGACGATGTTCACCTGCTGGCCCGCATCCGCGGAGTGGTAGTGCAGGTTCACGGTCGGCGGCATCGGCGGCCGCTCCTCGCCCGGCAGGTAGAGGACGTGCAGCTGCCAGTGCTCAGGCACCTCGGCCGGCGAGAGGACGGTGAACGGCGCGAGCCCGTCCGCCTGCTCGAGCGTGACGTTCTGGGGGCGGGGGAAGAGCTGGCCGAACGTCTCGCCCTCGGGCAGCTCGAAGACGAAGGTCTCCGGCGGGAACTCCTCGTCGAAGGCGATCTCGACCACCTCGGTGCTCGTCATCGGCAGGTCGTCGAGGAGGCTCGTCGTCCGGAGCAGCACGCCTCGCTCACGGTCGAAGACGAGCTCGTACGCGTCGGCGCCGATTCCGAGCCGGTGGAGGGAGAATGCCCCTTGTCGGTCGCGTCCGCCCGGCTCCGCGCGCACGAGCAGCGCCGCTCGGCCGGCCGCCTCGACCTCGACCGGCGCGCCGAGGCGCAGTGCGCCGAGCACGTGCGCAGGCTCGAGCAGCCCGAGCGCCTGCTCGCCGATCCCGCTCTGGACTTCGGGCTCGCTCTCGTTGGAGCTCGCGCCGTACTCCTTCGAGTACTGCCACCAGCGGCTGCCGTCCCGGACGCCGAGCGCCGGGAAGGCGTAGGGGCCCTCGCGCTCCTCGCGCGCCCGGTCGCCGTCGAGCCAGATCCGGACGACGTGCTCGAACTCCTCGGGTTCCGGCGCGCTCCCTGCTCCGGAGATCATGATCTGACTGCTGCCGCCCGAGGCCTGGCGCTTGTGAGCCGCTCGATCGCGTCGCGGACGCGGCCGGGGTGCTGCCACTCGCGAATGGTCAGCCGCACCGTCCGCCAGCGCTCGCCGGCGCCGTAGATCAGCTCGAGCAGGTCTCCGAGCTCGCTCACAGTGGCAG
>JAWVCV010000351.1:0-2955 GCA_033858115.1 Gaiellaceae bacterium | reverse complement strand
AGCCCGCTGCGATAGAGGTCCTGCGTGTAGAGCGGGCTCGCCGAGGCGAAGACGTCAGCCGGGGCGCCCCTCGCGATCTGGAGCGCCAACTGGTTCGAGCCGGCGAACTGGAAGCGGGACGACTGCGAGACCTTGGGAAAGACCTCGGTGAGCGAGGCTGCCGCGTAGACGGTCGCCGGGCCATCGGCGTGGCGCGACGTGAACCCTGCGAGCAGTGCGATGGCTGCGACCAGGCCGGCGCCGAAGGCGAGCCCCCGCCTCATCGCTCCACCATCACCGAGGTGGCCTTGACCACGCCGGCGGCGCTCATCCCCGCCCGGAGGCCCAGCTCCTCGGCGGACTCGCGCGTGACGATTGCGACCACGCGCGCGGGCTCCGTGACGTCGATCTCGATCCGGGCGAGCAGGCCGTCCAGCTCCACCGAGCGGACGACGCCGCGAAAGCGATTGCGGGCGGAGAGCGTCTCGTCCCCGGCAGGGGCGCGCAGGCGCTCGACCTCACTCGCAGGCACGACGCGCCTGTTCGCGGCGTCGCGCTCGACGCGGATCTTGCCCGCGCGATCCCAGCGCCGGAGCGTGTCGACGCTGATCCCGAGCGCGCGGGCCGCTTCGGCGGCGGTCAACGTTTGCCTAGGCATTGCCTAAGCATAGCCACTCAAGAACCCAGGTCAGCCGAGGGTTAGAGCGGGATGTTGCCGTGCTTGCGCGCAGGTCTCGGCTCGCGCTTCGTGAGCGAGACCTCGAGCGCCGAAATCAGGATCGGCCGGGTGCGGCGAGGCTCGATCACCTCGTCGACGTAGCCTCGCTCGGCCGCGTGGTAGGGATTCGCGAAGCGCTCCTTGTAGTCGGCGATCAGCTCCGCGCGCCGGGCCTCGGGATCGGACGCGTCCTCGAGCTCCTTGCGAAAAACGATGTTGACCGCCCCCTCCGGGCCCATCACAGCGACCTCGGCGGTCGGCCACGCCACGTTGAAGTCGGCGCGAATGTGCTTCGAGCTCATGACGTCGTAGGCGCCGCCGTAGGCCTTGCGGGTGATCACCGTCAGCTTCGGAACGGTCGCTTCCGCGAAGGCGTAGAGCAGCTTGGCGCCGTGGCGGATGATCCCGCCCCACTCCTGCTCGGTCCCCGGCAGGAACCCCGGCACGTCGACGAACGTGACGAGTGGGATGTTGAAGGCGTCGCAGGTGCGCACGAACCGAGCCGCCTTCACCGAGGCGTCGATGTCGAGCACGCCCGCCAGCGCCTTCGGCTGATTCCCGACGACCCCGACGGCATGACCGCCGAGGCGCGCGAACCCGCAAACGACGTTCTCGGCAAAGAGCGCCTGCACCTCGAGGAACTCCCCGTCGTCGACGACGGACGAGATCACCTGCTTCATGTCATAGGGCTTCGTGGCCTCGTCCGGAATGAACGTGTCGAGCTCCGGCGCCTCCCGGTCGACGGGATCCGACGGCGCCGCGTACGGCGCCCGCTCGCGGTTCGACTGCGGCAGGAACGAGAGCAGGTAGCGGGCGTCCTCGAGGCACGCTTCCTCGTCCGGAGCCGTGAAATGGGCCACCCCGGACTTCGATGCGTGCGTCCCTGCTCCGCCGAGCTCCTCGAACGACACCTCCTCGCCGGTCACCGTCTTCACCACGTCGGGCCCGGTGATGAACATGTACGACGTCGACTCCGCCATCAGCACGAAGTCGGTGATCGCGGGCGAGTAGACGGCGCCGCCCGCAGTCGGACCGAGGATCAGTGAGATCTGGGGGATGACGCCAGACGCCTGGACATTCCGCCAGAAGATCTCCGCGTAGCCGGCGAGCGAGACGACTCCCTCCTGGATCCGTGCACCGCCCGAGTCGTTGATCCCGATCACCGGGCAGCCGTACTTGAGGGCCATGTCCATCACCTTGCAGATCTTCTCGGCGAAGACCTCCGACAGCGACCCGCCGAAGACGGTGAAGTCCTGCGAGAAGACGAAGACCTTGCGGCCGAAGATCTCGCCGTAGCCCGTCACGACTGCGTCGCCGTAGGGCCGGTTCGCCATCGAGTCGAAGTCGGGGTTGCGGTGGCGGACGTAGCGGTCGAGCTCCACGAACGTGCCGGGGTCGAGGAGCTTCTCGACCCGCTCTCGTGCCAGCAGCTTTCCCCGCTCCCGCTGGCGCGCCACGGCCTTCTCGTTCCCCGCGTGGGCAGCTTGCTCGGAGAGCTCCTGCAGCCAGGCGAGCTTGGCGGCGGTCGTGTCGTGGGTCTCTGCCATCGGCCTGAGCCTAACGCCCAGCCGACTTTGTGTTGCTGGAACACAAGCGCCCCCGACCCGCGCAACGGTCGGCCCGCACGACGAGCTTGTGTTACAGGAGCACAAGCGATCGTCGGCGGCGCGGTAGATTCGCCCCATGGAGCCGCCGCTCGACCGCTCGACTACCTGGCCCTACGTGGACGGCGAGCCGGGCGCCTTCCACTACGCCCGAAATTCCCACCCCGTCGGCGTCGAGGCCGAGCGGGCGCTCGGAGAGCTCGACGGCGGCGAGGCGCTGCTCTTCTCCTCCGGCCTCGGCGCCGCCACCGCGATCGTGCTCGGCCTCCTCGCCCCCGGCTCGACGATCGCGCTCGCCGAGGATGCCTACTACGGCACCGGCGTCCTCTTCGGCGAGCTCGAGCGCTGGGGGCTGCGCCACGTCCTCTACGACCAGAGAGGCGCCCCACCGGAGGGCGCCGACCTCGTCTGGGTCGAGGCGCCGTCGAATCCGCTCTTGACGATGCCCGACTTCGAGTCGGCCGCCGCGCATCCAGGGCTCGTCGTCTGCGACTCGACGGCGGCGACGCCCGTCCATCTCCGTCCGCTGGAGCGCGGCTGCGACCTCGTCCTCCACTCGGCGACGAAGTACCTCGGCGGGCACCACGACGTGCTGCTCGGCGCCGTCGTCGCGAAGAGCGGCGACCACGCGGCCCGGCTGCACGAGCTGCGGAC
>JAWVCV010000350.1:0-3377 GCA_033858115.1 Gaiellaceae bacterium | reverse complement strand
CGTGCTCGACCCGGCAGCCTTCGTGCGCGAGCTCGCGCGAGTGCTCCGGTCGGGCGGACGCGTCTACCTCGCGACTCCGAACGTGCGCTTCGCCGGCTACGTGCGCACGCTCCTGCTGAAGGGCCGCTTCCCCCTGACGTCGAGCGACCCGCGCGGCTGGCAGGGCGGGCACATTCACTTCTTCACGAACGGCGACCTCGAGGCGCTGCTGCGGGAGTCGGGCTTCGAGGACGTCGTGCACCACGGCTCTGCGTCGGCGGCGTCGCAGCGCACGGTGCGCTACCGCGTCCTTGCGCGCCTGCTCGGTCCGCGCCGCGAGCGAGAGTTCCTGATGGCCGGCAGCTTCGCCGAGGCGACTCGCTCGGCCGGGGAGGTTCCGCCGCTCGTCCGGCCGGACACCGCTCCGCGCGCGGACTAAGCGGACTAGGAGGGTTTGGCGAAACACCGGCTGTGCCTCCGGGCCGCGCTGTTCGTTCCGAGGCCGCGTCCTCAGTCGCGCCGATAGCAGCAGCTATCAGCGCTCCCTGCGTCCTTGCCTCGGAACGAGCATCGCACCCCGGCGACGAGCGCCGTTCCGCCAAACCCTCCTAGCACGTCTCCCGCGTCGTCTTGACCGCCCCGCCCTTCCGCAGCAGCGCAGGCTCGAGGATCGCGCTCCGCACTGTCTGCCGCACCCGGTGGAGGTTCGGGACCGGAAGGTTGTCCTGCTTGCGGCGCGCGAAGAAGTAGTCCGGCCCGAAGGTGACCGTCAGCGTCTGCCGTGAATCGATCGCGCTGACGAGCCGGACGAGGCTCGGCAGCCGGTTGAGCGGGATGTCGGTGTGGACGTTCGACTCGACGGTCTTCGCGAGCGAGCCGAAGTGACGGATCACGTGCAGGGGACGGAGCTGGTCGGCCAGTGCGCTCAGGAAGCACCGCTGGCGGGCCATGCGCGTGTAGTCGCTCGAGTCCTTCCTTGACCGCACGTACGCGAGCGCCTCGCGGCCGAAGAAGCGGTACGTCCGACCCGGAACGACGTCGATCTTCGGCTTGGCCTCGCCCCAGGCCGGCCGCGTCACCTCGTCGCGCAGCCGCTCCTTGACGCGGATCTCGACTCCGCCGAGCGCGTCGACGAGGTCGGCGAACCCGAGCAGGTTGACGAGCGCGTAGTAGTCGACGCGCAGGCCGAGCAAGGCGGAGATCGCCTGCTTCAGGGCCGTCGCGCCGGAGTGGCCGCCCCCGGCGGTCCCGTAGAGCCCGTTCAGAGCCTCCCGGAAGGGCTTCCCCTCCGGCCCGAGTGGGACCTGCGCCAGGTTGCGCGGGATCCCGAATGCGGCCGCCCGGCCGGTGCCGTGCTGGAGCGCGACGAGGATCATCGTGTCGGTGCGTGCGCCCCAGTTCCCCGGGCCTTCGTCGGTGCCGAGCAGCAGCAGCGTCGTCCAGGGCTTCGTCTTCGCCGGGACTTCCTGCGCGAGCACGCGCGGCGAGCGCTCGAGCGGCGCGACCTCTCCGGGCCCGAGGCGCTCGACGAGCGCCCACTCCCAGGCGTCCTTGGGCACCCACTGCGGCAGGACGGCGTGGGCGAGCAGGAGCCGGCGGTCGCACGCGGTATCGCAGCGCTCCTCGCCGGCGAAGACCCCCTCGAGCACGTCGTAGCTGCGGACGGCGACGTAGCCGGCGGCGACGTGCGGTGCGGCGGTCAGGCATGCGAGCACGGCGAGCCCCGCGACGCCGCCGCGCCAGACGTCGAGGACGGCGAAGAGCCGCAAGGCGAGCAGCACGAGGTCGGCCCCCAGCACCGCGGCGACGAGCGTCCGGTCGACCGCCAGCGGCGCCCAGTCGGCCGCCAGCAGCAAGGCGAGCAGGGCGACCGCGGTCAGCCCGATCAGGAGCAGCCCGCGACGGCGCGCGCCGATGTACAGCTGTCCCGCCCCCGGAAGGAGCATCGAGAGGACGCTCGCGACCACCATCGTGGTCAGTCTACGAGGGGGCTCGCACGACGCCGGTTACGCTGCGCCGGTGAGCAGCCGCGCCTGGATCGCCGCCCTCGCGGCGCTCGTCGCGGTTCGGGTCGCGATCCCGCTCGTCGCCCTCGCGGGCTCGGGCCACGATCTGCCCGGGCTGCCGCCGTACGACTACGAGCCCCTGAACGGCGATGCGACCGGGTTCTACGCCGAGGCCCGCGAGCTCATCTCCGCTGCGTTCGGGCCGGCGGGAGCCGCAGCGGCGCTGCTGCTCCTCGCCGGCGCCTGGGCCGTGCGGCGGCTGCGGCCACGCTGGACCGCCGTCCTCGCCGGCGCACTGGCGATCTCCCTCGCAGCGAGCGCCCTCGTTCTCGCCACCTCGCCTGCGGGAGCCGCAGTCGTCGGCTGGCCGCTGCTCTGGGCGGTCCTGCTCTTCCCCTTCCGGGTTGCGGGCGCCCTCGACCCCGACGTCGCATTCGTCGTCGGCTTCGCTTTGTCGCTGCTCGCCAACGCGGTCACGGTCGTCGCCACTGCAGTCGCCGGCTTCCAAGCGAGCGGGCGCCGTGCGGTCGGCGTCGGCGCCGCGGCGCTCTTCGCGCTCTGGCCCCTGCTGACGCGTCCGCTGGCCGGCCCGAGCGCGTGGGAGAACGGCCAGTGGAACGTTGACGTCGGCCTTCACCTCTACACGGAGCCGGTCTCGACCGCGCTCGTCGCCGTCGCGGTGGCGCTCCTGCTCTCGCCCCGGCTCGACGAGCTGCGGCTCGCTCTTGCCGGCGCGGTGCTCGGCTACGCAACCGTCGTAAGGGTCTCGAACGGTTTCTTCGCCGCCGCCGCCGTCGTGCTCGTCGCCGTGCGCCTGGGGCCTCGCCGGGCGCTCCCGCTTGCGGCCGCGGGCGCCGCCTTCGCCCCGCTGGTCGCCGTCTACTGGCCGAAGGGCTACCCGAAGATTCCGAACGTCCCCGGCTTCTCGCTCGCGCAGGCAGGACGGAGTTGGGGCGACTCGCTGCTCTTCGACCCGCGCGTGCTCCTGATCCTGCTCCCGCTCGCTCTGCTCGGCGTGCTCGCGCTGCGCCCCTGGGCGGCGGCGCTCCTGGTCGTCGCAGTCGCCGCGAACGCGGCTTTCTACACCTTCTACGAGCACACCCACCTGCACCCGCGGTTCCTCTACGCGTCCCTGCCGGCGTTCTTCGTCCTCGAGGCGGCTGGGGTCTGGTTAGTGATTCGTAAGGTTTGGAGGGATGTCCGCGACCCCGGGCTATGATCGCGCGGTGCCAACATCGGTCGTCACCGGCGGCGCCGGCTTCCTCGGATCTCACCTCTGCGACGCGTTGCTCGAGCGCGGCCACCGCGTGATCTGCGTCGACAATCTCGAGACGGGCTCGCTCCAGAACATGGAGCACAACCGGGGCGCCGACTTCGTCTTCCTGAACCACG
>JAWVCV010000349.1:0-4708 GCA_033858115.1 Gaiellaceae bacterium | reverse complement strand
CAGGAGCCACGGGGTGGCAAAGCTCAAGGCGAGGTCCTCGCGCAGATGGCGTGGATCTGCAGCTGCACGCGCACTCCCGTCGGCCGCGCGACGCTCGAGCGGACGGTGACGACGACGCCGCCGTTCGTGCGGCGCGACGAGGCGCGCACGGAGCCGAGCGCCGTCGTCGTCGGCGCCTGCTTCGTCCGGAAGGCGACGGCCTGCGACGACGAGAGCAACCGCTCGCCGGCCAGGCAGCCGTGGCGGACGCGAACGCTCGCCTGCGCAGGCACCGCGACGGTCTTGACGCGGCGCACCGCCGCTTCATCGACCGGGGCCACCGCCGTCAGGCTTCGAGTCGGGTGCGCGATCGTGCGCCCGCGCGCGCCGCCGCCACCGCCGGTGATGCAGCCGAGCAGCGGCCTGAACCCGGCGAGCCTCTGCGTCGTCCTCGCGACGAAGACGGCGGAGCGCCCGGTCGTGACGCCCGGGCCGACAGGTCCTCCGAGCGTGCCGAGGAAGGTGATCTCGAGCCGGCCCGTGCGGTCGGCATCGATGCCGGCGATCACCTGGCCGCGGCCCGGGCAGGCCAGCTGCCAGTAGGTCGGCGCGGCTCCGCCGGGAACCTGGACCCACGGGCCGGCGACGGGGATGCAGACGAGGAGGCCGTCGCACTCGCGTCCGGCCGATGCGCTGCCAGGGCCGATGCCCGCGACGGCGACCGCGGCGAGCAGAGCGGGGAGGAGGCGGATCACGGCAGCCTCCCGAACAGGAACGCCGACAGCGCGCCCGCCGCCAGCAGCAGTGCGGCGCCGCCCGCTGCGAACCCGGCGGTGACCTCGCGTTCCTTCTTCACCTTGCCGACGCGGGAGCCGAGCTCCTCGTAGACGGCGTTCAGCTCTGTCGCGGTGGGCGCGGCGTAGAAGCGCGCTCCGGTCGCCGCCGCGACGCGGCGGAGAGTCGGTGGATCCGGCGGAACCGTCACGCGCGTCGTGAAGCCGTTGTCGTCGACGACCTCGACGACGCCCTCGGGCGTCCCGAAGGCGACCGTGTAGACGGGGATCTTCAGTCGCTTGGCGCGCTGGGCCGCCTGCAGGGGCTGGAGCACGCCCTGCGTCTGCGCCCCGTCGGAGAGGACGAGGATGGACGCCGGCGGCCGCGGCTCACCGGCCTGCGGGCGGACTCGCTGCGCCACCTGGATCGCTCTCGCGATCCCCTCGCCGAGCGCCGTGCCCTCGCCGGGGCGGAGGCTCGTCAGCGCGCGCCTGGCCGCGTCCCGATTCGCCGTCGCCGGCAGCACGGTCTGCGCGCTCTGGGCGAAGGAGACCATGCCGACGCGGTAGCCCTCGGGCAGACGGGCGAGGAAGCCGCGGAGGACCCGCTGCGCCACCGCGAGCCGGCTCGGCGGCACATCGTTGGCGACCATTGACTTCGAGGTGTCGATCGCGAGCACGACCGTCGCCTGCTTCTGCTTCACGGAGACGGTCGCGTGCGGCCGCGCAAGCCCGGTGGCGAGCGCGGCGAGCGCGAGCAGCGCGAGCGCGGGCGGGAGGTGCCGGAGCCGGCCGGGCCTGCGACCGACGAGGTTCGGGATCAGCGCGGGACTGGCGAAGAGAGCGGCCTGCCGCCTGCGACGCCGCTCGAGCAGGACGTAACCGATGACGGCGAGCGGGACCGCCAGGAGGGCGATCAGGGCAAGCGGCCACGCGAAGCTCACCGGCGGCCTCCGCGACCGCGCAGATGCTGCGCGAGCGGGCGCAGCCAGTCGCCCTCCGTCGAGAGGACGACGTGGGCCACGCCCATCGAGGTCAGCTCACGCGCGACCTCGCCGCGCTCCGCGGCCGCCGCCTGGGCGAACCGCTCGCGCAAGCGGGCGCTCGCCGTGTCGACGCGCAGCTGGCGGCCCGTCTCGGGATCGACGAGGCGGAGCTCGCCCACGTTGGGCAGCGTCTCCTCGCGCGGGTCGCGGACCTCGATCGCGAGCACGTCGTGGCCGCCGGCGAGCTGGAGCAGCGGCGTCCGCCAGTCGCGCGGCCCGCGGAAGTCCGAGACCACGGCGACGAGCGAGCGCTGGCGCGCCAGGCGCGAGACGAGGCCGAGCGCAGAGCCGAGCGAAGTGGCGCCGCCGCCCTCGAGCACGGGCTCGCGGCGGAGCGAGAGCAGCAGCCCGAGCATGCCTGCGCGACCCTGCCGGGGCGGGATCGCCTGCGCGACGCCGCCGTCGCCGAACGCGACGAGGCCGAGCCGGTTGCCACGCCGGCTGGCGAGGTGCCCGAGCGCGAGCGCGACGCCTTCGGCGACGTCCGCCTTGCGGCGCTCGGCGGTGCCGAACGACATCGAGGCGGAGATGTCCAGCGCGAGCCACGTGACGAGCACGCGCTCGGCGAGGTCGACGCGCACGTGCGTCTCGCCCGTTCGTGCGGTCACGTTCCACTCGATCCGGCGCACGTCGTCGCCCGGGACGTACGGCCGGACCTGGGCGAGCTCGCTGCCGTGGCCGAGCACCGACGAGCGATGGTCGCCCGCGAGCATCCCCTCGATCCGCCGCCCGATCGTCAGGTCGAGCGCGCGGAGCAGCGCCTCCGGCAGCGGCCCGGGGCCGGGCCGGTCGGGGGAGCGCTGGAGAGCCGTCGCTCCGGTGTCGATCGGCTCAGCGGCGACCGTCAAGCTGCGGTCGTTTCTCTTCTGCCGAGGTCGAGCTCGGGCGCCGTCACCTTGTCGAGCACGGCGTCCAGGATGTGGTCGGCGTCGACCTGCTCCGCCAGCGCCTGGTAGCTGAGCACGAGCCGGTGCCGCAGCGCGTCCTTCGCGAGCGACTCGACGTCCTGGACGACGACGTAGTCGCGCCCGCGGATGAATGCGAGCGCCTGCGCCGACTGGACGAGGCTGATCGGGCCGCGCGGGCTGGCGCCGAAGGAGATGTACGGGGCCAGGTCAGCGAGGCCATACTTCGCCGGCTCTCTGGTTGCCGTAGCGAGGTGGACGGTGTAGCTGACGATGCCCGGATCGACGTAGATCGCGACCGTCGCCGCCTGGAGCTCGCGTAGCCGGTCGAGCTCGAGCACGCGGCGAAGCTGGGGCGGCGGCACGAGCGAGCGCTGGACGACGGTCAGCTCCTCGTCGTGCTCGGGGTAGCCGACCAGGATCTTCAGCATGAAGCGGTCGACCTGCGCCTCCGGGAGCGGGTAGGTCCCCTCGGACTCGATCGGGTTCTGGGTCGCCATGACGAGGAACGGCTGCGGCACGGGGTGCGTGTCCTGGCCGATCGTCACCTGGCGCTCCTGCATCACCTCGAGGAGGGCGGACTGCACCTTCGCCGGCGCGCGGTTGATCTCGTCCGCGAGCAGGAAGTTGCAGAACACGGGTCCCAGCTCGGTGTCGAACTCGCCGGAGTTCGGCCGGTACACACGCGTGCCCACGAGATCCGACGGCACGAGGTCCGGGGTGAACTGGATCCGCTGGAAGCTGCCGCCGAGCACCTGGGCGGCCGTCTTGATCGTCAGCGTCTTCGCGAGGCCGGGCACGCCCTCGATCAGGAGGTGGCCGCCGGCGAGCAGGCAGACGAGCACGCGCTCGAGCATCGCGTCCTGCCCCGCGATCACGCGTTTGATCTCGAAGAGACCTTGCTCGAGCAGCTCCCGTTGCTCGTCCGGGTCGACGGTCGTTTCGCTCACGGCTCGCTCCTTCTCGGGTTGTGTGACAAGTCAAGCAAACGCCGATTGAGAGACGGTTAAGAATTCCTGGCCGCGCCCGTTACGAGCGAGCCGAGGACGGCGCCGAAGACTGCGTGCACGGCGGCCTCCTGCATGAAAACGCGTGGATTGAGGACGAGCGGCGGCCAGGCGCCGCTGCGCCGGTCGGGGTGGAACCGGTCGACGAGCGCCATCAGCGGCCAGGTGGCGACCGTCTCGGCCTGGAAGGCGACGACGCCGGCCTTCCAGCCGCGCAAGCCCAGGCGCTCGAAGGCGACGCCGGCGGCGGCGCCGTTTGCGAGGTGGATCGCCAGCCCGGCGGCGCGCCAGTGGCGCTGCGAGGCCAGTCCGCCGAGCGCGCGCACGTCCGAGTAGGTCGTCCGAAAGAGGCGCTGCGCGAGCGGCTCGGCTGCGGCCCAGACCGCGGCTGCGGCCGTGCCCGCCAGTGCGGCTCTAGCGAGCTGCGGCATCGCGCGCCCAGCTCGCGAGCAGGCCGCGGTAGTGGGCGACGAACCGCTCCTGCTCGTGCGGCGGGAACGTGGAGCGGACGGTGTCGACGACCAGGCGGTCGAAGTCCGCCCCTTCGATCCACTCGACCAGCGCCTCGTCGAGGTGGGGCAGCTTGGTCGCGCAGAACTCGTCGTACTCGTCCACCTGGAAGTACGCGTCGGCGAGCTGGCGGTACTCGCCGAGCTTCTCGCGGTAGGTGAGGTCGTCCCGGTCGGCTACGGCGAAGTAGTCGCGCGTCGACTGGTTGAGGCGCATCTGCCGGCCGGTCGCGCAGCAGAAGGCGGTCCAGCGCACGAGCGCCCGCATCGCCCACGGGAAGTAGTAGTGCAGGCTCGTCAGCGCGACGTCCGGCGATGCGTTGGCGTAGTCGATCGGGGAGGCGACCCCGTCCTTCACGATCGTCTCGCAGGAGTTGAACTCCCAGCGGAAGAAGGCGTTCACGAGCTTGCTGATCGTGACCACCTCGTCTCCCGTCTCCGGGGTCAGGAAGTCGTGGTCGACCTGGTAGCGGTCGTACATCGGCCGGT
>JAWVCV010000348.1:0-4432 GCA_033858115.1 Gaiellaceae bacterium | reverse complement strand
AGCTCCGCATTGCCGGCGATCGCCAGCAGCAGGTTGTTGAAGTCGTGCGCGATCCCGCCGGCGAGCTGCCCGACGGCCTCCATCTTCTGAGACTGCAGCAGCTGAAGCTCGAGCTCGCGACGATCGGTGACGTCGACCAGGCCGCCGATAATTCGTGTGACGACCCCTTCGGCGTCGCTGATTGCAATCCAGCGGTCCCAGACGTAGCGGTACGTGCCGTCCCCCGCGCGGAAGCGATAGCTCGCCTCGGACCTGGTCGAGCCCTCCTGAGCCCGCGCGACGATGTCCGTGACCTCCGCCATGTCCTCCGGATGCACCTGCGACAAGAACCAGCCGGTGGTCGATCCCGCCGGCTGCACCGGGTGCTGGAATGCGGACGAGAGGCCTTCCGTCCAGTGCGTGCCACCCGTGTCGAGGTTCCACTCGTAGATCGCGCAGTCCAGCGCCTGGGCGGCCGCCTCGAAGCGCTGGTTGGCCGATCTCAGCGCCTGCTCGACCTCGCGCTGCGCGGCGGAGTCGCGCAGCGCCACGACCACACGGGTGTGCTCCCGGAAGAGCAGCGCCATGCGCGAGAAGACGAGGACGGTGGTGACAGCCGCGACGGCAGCCACCAGCGAAAGGTCAAAGGTGTCCTCGCCCTTCAGGTAGACGGCGATCACGACGGGCGTGACGAGCGTGGCCGCGGCGAGCAGCACCAGGCGGCGCCCCGTCAGGCTCGTCTCGCGCAGCGGCGCGTGCTGGTGGAGCGTTCGGATCGACGGGTGGAGTGCGGCAGCCCCCCAGAGGGCCACGGAAATCATCCAGCCCGCGTCCAGCCAGGACCCCTCGACGTAGGTGCCGTCGAGGTTCTGCAAGCCGTAGACGATGTCGGTGGCCAGAAGCGCGCCCGTTCCGAGCGCGATCAGCCTGAACGCAACGTTGCGTCCGCCGCCGGTCAGCAGCAGCTGGACGAGTACCGCGATCAGCAGGACGTCGAGCGCGGGATAGGCGGAGGAGACGACCCTGCTCAGGACGCCGACCGAAGCATCGCGCGCCGCTGCTTCGATGAGCGCGAACCACAGGAGCAACGCCGCGCCGCAGAGCACGATCGCGCCGTCGAGGACGTCGCTGACGCTCGGCCGCTGCCGGCTTCGAATCAGGAAGAGCATCGCGATGCAGAACGAGAGGTACCCGGCGAGATAAAACCCGTCGGCGACGGAGGGATAGGGACGCTCGACCTCGAGCACGCTGTCGTAGGTGATGAAGATCGCGTCCCCGACCGACAACAGGCCGAGGCCGAGCGCCAGGAACCAGAGGTAGGCCTTCTTGGTCGGCCGCCGCAGCACGATCCCGGTCACGACCGCCGCGCACGCAACCATCCCGATCGAGACGTAGGCGAGGGCCTGGGCGAGCGAGCCGATCGCGAACGCGTAGTGCAGGACGATGATTGTCGCGCCGAGCGCGAGAAAGCAGAGCCAGGCCGCAGGCCGAGGCACGCGTCGCTGCGGAAGCTTCATGCCCTTGTCTTCGGCCACCCTGCGAGTCAGTTGAGCGCTCAGTAGTCGACGCGCTCGAGGCAGAGGCCCCAGGGCGGCGCCGTCATGCCGGCCGCGGAGCGGGGCCTGCCGAGTAGCAGCGGCGCGAGGTCGCGACCTTCGAGCATCGTCCCCACGAGCGTTCTCATCATGTGCCGGAGGAAGCTGTCCGCGGTGACCGTGAAGTGCAGCTCCTCCCCCCGGTCCTCCCATGCCGCCGCCAACACCGTGCGCGTGAGCAGCTGGTGCTGCGTCTCCGACGGCGTGAACGCGGTGAAGTCATGCGTGCCCGGCAAGAGCGCCGCCGCCGCGTCGAGCCGGCCGAGGTCGAGCCGGCTAGGCCACCACAACGCGCGCCGCTCCAACAGGGGCGAGCGGACAGCTCGCCGCAGGATCCGGTAGCGATAGGTCCGGGACTGGGCGGAGAAGCGGGCGTGGAACGAATCGTCGGCAACCTCGGCGGCGGTCACGGCCACGTCGTCGGGCAGGGCGGCGTTCAACGCTTCGCGCGCACGCTCCGGCGGCGGCCCACCGCCGGCACGCACGCTCACGACCTGACCGGTCGCATGCACGCCCGTGTCCGTGCGTCCCGCCACCGCCAGCCCGTCCCAGTCGGGGAACACCAAGTCGAGCGCTTCCCGCAGCGCCCCCTCCACGGTCCGCGCCGCGGGCTGGCGGGCCCAGCCGCGGAAGCCGGTGCCGTCGTACTCCAGCGTCAGCTTCAGGGGGCGGAAGGCCACGGCGGCGAGTCTAAAGCGGGCTCGACGACGAGCGAGAGCCCGTCGACGGCACGAACGACGACCTCGTCGCCCGCAGCCGCACCGGTCTCGCAGCGCGCCTGCCAGAGCTCGCCCGCCACGCGAACCTGACCGTGCGGACGGCACTCAGCGGCGACGACGGCGCGCTTCCCGATCAACGCTTCCACGCCGACCTGCGGCCGGCGGCGTTGCGACCAGCGGATGTAGAGCCAGCTCTCGACCGCCTCCAACACCCCGCCGACGACCACCACGCCCCAGCTCCACGGCTCGTCCAGCACGAAGACGGTGAGTAGCAGCGCGACGACGAGCAGCATCAGAGCTTGCGGTCGAGCAGCTCGAAACGGCGCCCGTGCGGGGCGCGGAAGTGCCGGTAGCGAAAGCCGTAGCCGGAGCGCAGCTCACCCACCGGCTCGACTCCGCGCGCGGCCAGCTCGGCCGTAGCCTCCACGACGTCCTCGACGAGGAAGCCGAGGATCGTGTCGGAGGGCGGCTCGACATAGTCGGGCGGCACCAGCGCGAGCGAACTGCCATTTTCGAAAACCAGCCGCTTCACGTCGCCGTCGCTCTGCACCTCGACGCCGAGGACGTCCGCCAGGAACCGCGCGACGCCGTCGCTGTCGGCCGTCGCTACGCCGGCGAACACGAGTCCATGCACGTTCACGCGCCATAGGATGCCCGCATGCGCCTGGCGCTGATGATCGAGGGGCAGGAGGGGGTCTCCTGGGAGGACTGGCTCGCGCTCGCCCGGGCCTGCGAGGAGCACGGCGTCGAGGCGCTGTTCCGCTCGGACCACTACCTCTCGCAGACCGATCCGGCCCGCGCGGCACTCGACGCCTGGACCGTGCTCGCGGCCCTCGCCGCCCGGACGGAGCGAGTCGAGCTCGGCACGCTCGTCTCACCCGTGACCTTCCGACCACCAGCCGTGCTCGCGAACGCTTCGCTGACCGCGTTCGAGATCTCGGGTGGCCGCGTCTCGCTCGGCATGGGCACGGGCTGGATGGAGGCCGAGCACGAAGCCTTCGGGTTTCCGTTCCCCGAGATGAAGACGCGCCTGCAGTGGCTCGAGGAGCAGATCCAGGCCGTGCGCCGCTTCTGGGGCGACCGCCAGCACCCGCGTCTCATTGTCGGCGGCAGCGGCCGCTCCGGGACGATCGGGCCGGCCGCGAAGTGGGCCGACGAGTACAACACCGTCATGGCGACGCCCGAGGAGTGCGCCGAGCGCCGCGAGCGACTCGCTCAGGCGTGTGAGCGCGAGGGGCGAGCGCCGATCCCCCTCTCATTGATGACGGCGTGCGCGATCGGGCGCACGCCCGCTGAGGCGAAGGAGAGGATCCACCGGCGGCTGGAGCGCGCAGGACAGCAAGCGGACCCCGATGAGCACCGGCAGCAGCGGCGGGACGTTGCCATTCTCGGCACGCTCGACGAGGCAGCGGAGCGGCTGCGTGCCTATGAGCGAGCCGGTGTGGAGCGCGTCATGCTTCAGCACTTGGACCATCGTGACGTCGAGATGATCGCTCTGATCGGCCGCGAGCTCGCCCCGGCGGTGGCCTAGTAGCAGCCGCCAGGCGGAACCCCGCGGCCGGCCGTGCCGCAGCTCAAGTAACGGACGGCTACCTAGGCGCCGTCCGCGCCCGCTGCAATGCTCGCTGCCGGTGGAGCACCACGCCGATTTCGCGATCCCACTGGCGCAGACGCTCGTCGTCGAGACCGATCACCAACGCCCGAACGGCGACGGAACGATCGCGGGACCGGTGCTGGCGCTCGGCTGGTGGGTCGACAAACCCGGCGACCCTCCCCGAGAGGGCCCACCGACCGGGACGCTCTACCTCGTCGCCGACGAGTCCCAGCCGCGACCTGTCTGGGTCACGCAAGGCCGTCTGACGAGCTTCAGGCTCGAGCCCTAGCCGGTCGGGCCGAAGGCGTTCGCGGGCTCGTAGTCGACGAGCTCGAGGTAGACCATCTCCGCCGCGTCGCCCTGGCGCTGGCCGAGCTTGACGATCCGCGTGTAACCGCCCGGCCGCTCGGCGAACCGTGGGGCCACCTCGGCGAACAGGTTGTGAACCACGTCCTGCGAGCGGAGCTCGGACAACGCCTTGCGCCGCGCGTGCAGGTCGCCGCGCTTGCCGAGCGTGATCATCTTCTCCGCCAGCGGCTTGACGG
>JAWVCV010000347.1:0-3245 GCA_033858115.1 Gaiellaceae bacterium | reverse complement strand
ACCTGGGTGCGGGTGGCGGCCAGCGGGCAGCGGGTGCAGCCCGCCGTGGCCTCCTCGTACTGGAGCAGCACGTCGCTCACGCGGTCGAGTCTACGCCCGCGGCCGGATGGTCAGCCGCAGCCGCAGCCGCCGCCGCAGCACCCGCCGCCACCACCGAACTTCGGCTGCGAGGAGACTCCCGCGACGGCGAAGCTCGAGAACTGCTTGAGCACGTTCGTGGCGCCGCACTCCGAGCACGCGACCGCCTGCTCCGGGTTCCGGACGAGCTCCTCGAAGTGCGACTCGCACTCCATGCATGCGTATTCGTAGATCGGCATGGGCCCAGTCTAGTCGAGCGCCTCCTCCGCCTGCTCGCCGTGCTCGACGATGTCGCCGGGACGGAAGAGGACGCGCTTGAGCACGGCCGCGAACTCCGGCTTGCGCCGACCGAGGAACTCCAGGTCCATGGCGAAGTGCTTGAACTCCTCGCCCTGCGCGTTGTCCATGATCGCCCGCGCCTCCGGGTCCTTCTCCAGCGCGAGGCGCTGCTCGTACCAGCCGATCGCCTCCGCCTCCTCGATCAGGGAGGTGCACATGCGCGCGAACGTGCGCGTCTCCTCGGGCAGCTCGGCCGGCGGCTCGTGGTACTGGTCAAAGGGCATTCCCACCTCCGTTTCACTCGACTCGGGCACTCTAAGCCCGATGACGCCAACTCTGACCGGCTCGATCGTCCGCCTGGAGCCGCTGGCTCGCGAGCACGAGACCGGGCTCTGGGAAGCCTCCCGCGACGCGCGCACGTGGCGCTGGCTCAGCATCCAGCAGCCACGGACCCGGGCGGAGCTACGGGACTACCTCGAGGCGGCGCTCGCGAATGCCGCGGCCGGGACGGAGATCCCCTTCGCGACCGTGCGCCGGGAAGACGCTCGCGTCCTCGGCGGCACGCGCTTCCTCGCGCTGCGCCCGGAGCACCGGAGCGTCGAGATCGGCTGGACCTGGCTCGCGCCCGACGCGTGGGGGACCGGCGCGAACGTGGAGGCGAAGCTGCTGATGCTCGAGCACGCGTTCGAGCAGCTCGGCTGCCTCCGGGTAGAGCTGAAGACCGACGCGCTGAACGACCGCTCCCGCGGGGCGATGGAGGCGCTGCCGGCGCAGTTCGAGGGGATCCACCGCAAGCACATGCTCGTGCGAGGCGGCGAGCGGCGGGACTCGGCCTGGTACAGCGTGCTCGACGACGAGTGGCCGTCGGTGCGGGCGAACCTCCTGCGCCGGCTCGGGCGCTGAGCTCAGGCTAGAATCCCGACTGCCCGGTATCCGGCGACGGAACTGGAGCCAACGACATGATCGAGAGAGCTCAGGTGATCGGCGCAGGTCGCGTCGGCTCGGCGATGGCCGCGCGGTTGCGCGACCGCGGGCTCGACCTGGACCCGCCCGAGCCGGAGCTCGTGCTCCTGTGCGTACCCGACCGGGCGATCGCCGAAGTGGCGGCCGGGGTCGCGCCCGGTCCCTGGGTCGCCCATGTCAGCGGCGCGACGCCGCTCGCGGCCCTCGACCCGCATCGCCGCCGCTTCAGCCTGCACCCGCTGCAGACCTTCACGCGAGAGCGCGGCCCGGAGCAGCTCGACGGTGCGTTCGCCGCCGTCAGCGCAGAGGACGAGGAGGCGCGGTCGATCGGAACCTGGCTTGCGCGCATGCTCGGGCTGGAGCCCTTTCTGCTCGCGGACGACAAGCGTGCCGCCTACCACGCGGGGGCGGCGATCGCCTCCAACTACCTGGTGACGCTGCGCCGGGCCGCCGGCTCGCTGCTCGAGGCCGCAGGCGCCCCGCCCGAGGCCCTCGATCCACTGATGCGCCGCACGATCGAGAACGGATTCGAGCCGACCGGCCCGATTGCCCGGGGTGACTGGGAGACGGTCGCGGCCCATGTGGCGGCGATCCGCGCGGAGCGGCCGGAGCTCGAGACGATGTACGTCGCGCTCGCGGAGACGACGAAGGCGCTCGCGTGAAGACGGTCAGGAGCATCGAGGAGGTGCGTCGCGCGCTCGAGCCGCGGCTGCCGGTCGTCGGACTCGTGCCGACGATGGGCGCGCTCCATGCGGGCCACGAAGCCCTGCTGGCCGCCGCCCGCGGCGACTGCGACGTCGTGGTCGTCAGCATCTTCGTCAACCCCGCCCAGTTTGACGACGACGCCGATCTGGCGGCCTACCCGCGAGACGAGGCGCGCGACGCCCTCCTGGCGGAGGCGGCGGGGGCCGACCTGCTCTTCGTGCCCTCGGCCGAGGAGCTCTACCCCCCTGGCTTCCAGACCTGGGTCGAGGTCGAAGAGCTCTCGAGCGACCTCGAAGGAGCACACCGGCCCGGGCACTTCCGCGGCGTCGCCACCGTCTGCCTCAAGCTCTTCAACATCGTCCGGCCGCAGCTGGCGTACTTCGGGCAGAAGGACGCGCAGCAGGTTGCGGTGATTCGGCGCCTCGTCCGCGATCTCGACCTCAACTTGACGGTGAGGTCGATCCCGACCGTGCGCGACGCCGACGGCCTCGCCCTCTCTTCCCGGAACGGCCGCCTCTCGCCGGCCGAGCGGGAGCTCGCACTGACCCTCCCCCGCGCGCTCGCGACGCGGGACGTCGACGCCGCCCGTGCCGCGCTCGCGGGTCTCGAGGTCGACTACGTCGAGGTCGCCGAATTCGATCCGCCCGTCCTGGCCGCCGCGGTCCGCGTCGGCTCCACCCGCTTGCTCGACAACGTGATCCTGGAAGAGGAGGACCGATGACCACTCGCCCCCGCACCCCTGCACCCGGCACGCCGGCTCCCGGGAAGCTGCCGCTGACCGAGCTCGTCCAGTTGAAGGCGCGCCGGCAGCCGATTGCGATGGTGACCGCCTACGACGCCCCGTCGGGGCGCCTCGCCGACGCCGCCGGAGCCGACGTGATCCTCGTCGGCGACTCCGCGGCGATGACCGTGCTCGGCCACGACTCGACCGTCCCCGCGACGATGGAGGAGATGATCGTGCTCACGCGGGCCGTGAACCGTGGCGCGAGCAGGCCGCTCGTCGTCGCCGACATGCCGTTCGGCTCCTTCCAGGTCTCCGACGAGGAGGCGATGCACAACGCGATCCGCTTCCTCAAGGAAGCCGGCGCGGACGGGGTCAAGCTCGAGGGTGCCGGCCCGATGCTCTCCCGCGTGCAGGCGCTTGTGGGCGGCGGGATCCCGGTGATGGGCCACGTCGGCCTGACGCCGCAGTCGGCGACGATGCTCGGCGGGTTCAAGGC
>JAWVCV010000346.1:0-6160 GCA_033858115.1 Gaiellaceae bacterium | reverse complement strand
GCCTCGAGCGGCGTCCGCTGGTTGGTACCGCGGGCGGTGAATCCGACCGCCTTGCCGTAGGCGATGTAGCGGTGGCTCGCGAAGAACCGCGGGTGGCACGCCTGCAGGGCGATCTGCTCGAACCCTTTCGACTTCAGTACGGAGATGTCGGTCGCCTCGACGATCCGGTGGCCCGTGATCGAATACTCGAACGTCCCGTACGGAAGCTCCATGAAGACGCGATCGCCCCGGCGAAGCCGGTCGATCCGGGCGAACGGCGCGCCGTAGGTCGTCCGGTGCCCAGCGATGTACACGAGCTCCCCCTCACCGGGCATGGCCGTGCCGAGGTAGCGCCCCGGGCCGCGCTTGAGCGAGCCCGAGTCGGTTCCGTTGACGACGATCTCGGTCACGCCGAGCTTGGGGATTCGGAGGCGCGCGATCGCGTCGCCCTGCTTGGAGTCCTTGCGCCACTTCGTTGCGGTTCGCGAGAGCTGGTCGCGGATCTCGGCGGCCGAGACGGCGGGGGTCGCGATCACGACCCGGCCTTCGTCGAGGCGCCGGTCGAAGGTGTGCTCGAGCCCGCGCTGGTCCTGCGCGTGCAGGGCCGCCGTGAACGGGTCCTGCCACTGCCAGACCGTCACCGCCCAGGCGAGCATGAGCACGCCGGCGGCGATCATGACCGTGCCGAGGATTCGCAACGTCCGTCTCATTCAGCCTTCCAACGCCTGACGCTCATCCTGCGTTGCGCGTCGGACGAGCCGCAGCGGCGGCCGCGGGCCGCGGGCGCGAGCAGGCGCGTAGGCCGCGTATCGATCGGCGGCCAGAGCCGTCAGCTGCGCGGCGACGGCGCACCAGATCACGGCCAGCAGCACCGCCGTCCACGGCACGAAGCCCACCGTGACGAGCGAGAGCAGGTACCACGGCGTCTCCAGTCCGAGCTGGAACCGCGTCGCGAACGAGAGGACAAGGATCGCCGGCCCGGCAAAACCGAGCAGGAGCAGGACGCCGCGCGCGAGCCGCGGCCTGTCCTGTGCCTGCGGGAGCCACAGCCAGGCATACAGCGACGGGAGCACGTAGACGAGCGAGAACGGGTTCGTGGCGACAACGAGGAGCGCGAGCAGGGCGAGGCCGAGCAGCGAGACGGTGTGGCCGGCGAGCGTCTCCTCCGGCGTGGCCGGCCGGCGCGGAATCAGGTGCTCCCGGTTGACGAGCCAGGCGGCGAAGAGAAGAGCAGCGAGCAGGGCGAGCAGGATCGGCGACGGCGTATAGACGCCGGCGTCTGGCGGGAGCGGGCGAGCCTCGCCGTGCGGCAGGGCTCCGAGCTTTCCGGCGACGACGACGGCAGCGCCCGCGAAGCCCCAGAAGAGCAGCCTGCTCCTGAGGCTCAGCGCCGCGGCGGCGAGCGGGATCCGCCGCCGCCGGCAGCGGGCGAAGAGGTCGATCGCCCCGATCAGGAAGGGCAGCAGCGCCGCCAGCAGCACGAGCTCGATCGTCCAGCCACGGACGATCCGCGTTCCCAGGTAGACGTAGCTGGTCGTCCCCTGGGCGAGCTCGAGCCCGGCGTCGAGCGATCCGACGAGGTTCTGCGCCGCCCGGCCGAGCTCGCCGAGGCGCTCCGGGCTCAGGCGGTCGTCGGCGAACTCGGCCGAGGGGGCGTCCGGCACCGTCGTGAGCGTCAGAGCGGGGATGCCCCGGGCGACGAAGGGCCCCTGCTCGCCGAGCGTGAACGGGAAGCCGAGGTCCAGCAGCTGCCGCAGCGCCGACTCGTGCACCGGCTCCCGACCGGACTGCTCGAGCACGCGTGCCGCCGCGGTGCGCACGAGGGCGGCGGCGGGAGAGCGCGCCGTATCGCCCGCAGTCAGGAGCCGCGGCGGCCCGAAGCCGGCGACGGCGTCGAGGCTGATCACGGCGAGCGCGTTGTCCCGATAGTTGGAGGACTCGGCGAACCGCGCGGCTCCAAGGGCTCCAAAGGCGCCACCGTCCGTGGACACGAAGACCAGCGTGTGCGACGGGGTCGTGCCGGCCGTGCCAGTGGTGGGCGCGTAGGCGCGCGCGAGCTCGATGAGCGCTGCGGTGCCGGACGCGTTGTCGTTCGCTCCCCTGCTCTCGCCGGTGTTGTCGCGGTGGGCGGTGATGACGATGATGCGATCCGACGCTCCCGGGACGACTGCGACCAGGTTCTGGAGCCCGACTCGGCCCCGCCCGGGGATGCGGGCGGTGAAGCGGTCGACCTGCGGTGGCGTGTACCCGTACCGCTCGAGCTGCTCCGAGACCCAGTCGGCCGCTCCGAGCCCCCCGGCCGAGCCGGGCGAGCGATCGGGGTAGCTGCTCGTCAGCTCCCGGGCGAGTTGCTCCGCCACTACGGCGTCGAAGGCCGGCGGCAGGGTCGGCGGCGGAAGCGGCTGCGGCCGTGCGACCGCGAACGCGGCCAGCAGGAGCGGCAGCGCGACGAGGAGCCACGTTCCGCGGACCATCCGCGCGTTGATCGGCCGCTCGACAGAGCCGCGGCGGGGTCGCGCGCCGAACGGCCGCGCTCGTCTGGGCGGCGCCATTGCAAGGATTAGTGTAGGCAAGAGGGCGGCCCTCTAGCATTCGCCCCATGGCCGAGTCGTCCACCATCCTCCTTGTCGACGACGAGGACTCGGTGCAGAAGCTGCTGACCTTCCCGCTCGAGCGCGAAGGATTCCGCGTCGTCCACGCGCGCGACGGCGAGGAGGCGCTCGCGCGATTTGCCGAGGAGGACGTCGATCTCGTCGTGCTCGATCTGATGCTGCCGAAGCTCGACGGGCTGGAGGTCTGCAAGCGCCTGCGCGCCGAGAGCTCGGTGCCGATCATCATGCTCACGGCCCGCGACGATGAGCTCGACAAGGTGCTGGGGCTCGAGCTCGGCGCCGACGACTACATCACGAAGCCGTTCTCGATCCGCGAGTTCCGGAGCCGCGTCCGGGCGTTGCTGCGGCGAGCTGCCGCCCCCCGGGCCGGCGAGCGCGACCAGGACGAGGTGATCGAGGTCGGCGAGCTGAGAATCGACGTGCCGCGCCGCACGGTCGAGGTTCGCGGGCAGGAGGTGCAGCTCACGTTCGTCGAGTTCGAGCTCCTGCGCGTGCTCGCCGCCGCTCCTGGCCGCGTCTTCTCCCGGCGGCAGCTGCTGGAGCGTCTGCGCGGCGGCGCCGACTACCGAGAGCCCCGCACGATCGACGTGCACGTGCGCCACCTGCGCGAGAAGATCGAGCGCAACCCCCACGAGCCGGAGCTGATCCTGACGGTGCGCGGCGTCGGCTACCGCTTCCGCGAGCGTTGACGGTGCGAAGCCTGACCCCAAAGGGCATCAGGCTGCGGCTGGCCCTTGCGCTGTTGCTCGTCGTCGCCGGCGCGCTGACCGTCGTCTACCTGATCGTCGTCCCCTCGCTCGAGAACAAGCTCGTGGACGCGCGGCTCGACCAGCTGGCGACCGATGCGAACACCGTCGCCCGCGGCTACGAGAACGACGTCGGCAACGAGCAGGGCTACGCCGAGGCCGCTTCTTCGGTCGTGCAGGCGCGTGTCGTCATCTACGCGAAGCTCGAGAGCCTGCTGCTCGTCCAGGGTGACTCGCGCACTACCTCCTCATTGGACGTCGAACGCGACCCGATTGCGAGGCGCGCCGCCGAGACGGGCGCGAGCCAGCGTGGGACCGTGGAGCGCGCTCGGCGGTTGTTCGCCGAGGTCGCCGTGCCCGTTCCGGACTCGGGCGGCACCGTGATCCTGCTCAGCGACTCGCTGGCCGATCCGCTTTCCAGCCTGCACTTCGTCGAGCGGCAGCTCCTCGTTGCAGGCTTGATCGGGCTGCTCTTCGCGATCGTGACGGGCTACGCGCTCGCGTCGATGCACGCGCAGCGGATCCGGCGGCTGGAGCGCGCGGCAGAGCGGATCGCGGGCGGCCGCTTCGACGAGCCGGTCGTGGACACGGGCAAGGACGAGCTGGGACAGCTCGCGGACGCATTCGAGCGCATGCGCGTGCGGCTCCAGAAGCTCGACCGTGCGCGCAGCGAGTTCATCGCGAACGCCTCCCACGAACTGCGGACGCCTCTCTTCTCGCTGGGCGGGTTTCTCGAATTGATGGCCGACGAGGACATCGACGAGCAGACCCGGCAGGAGTTCCTGGAGACGATGCGCGAACAGGTCGACCGCCTGGCGAAGCTCGCCACCGACCTGCTCGATCTCTCGCGCCTCGACGCGGGCCGGATGCACGTCGAGCACGAGCCGGTCGACCTGGGCGAGATCGCGCATGCCGTCGCCGAGGAGTTCCGCGGCGTCGCCGAACGTCGTCGGCACTCGATCGAGGTCGTCGTCGAGGGCCGTCCCGTTGCACGAGCCGACGAGTTGCGCGTGCTGCAGGTGCTCCGCGCGCTGGTGGACAACGCCCTCGTGCACACGCCGGAGGGCACGCGGATCACGCTCCGCGCCTCTGCTGACCGGGAGCACGCGTACCTGGAGGTCGAAGACGAGGGGCCAGGCGTCCCCGCAGAGCACGCTCCCCACGTCTTCGACCGCTTCTACCGCGCCGACGGCGGGGTTGCCTCCGGCAGCGGCCTCGGCCTCGCGATCGCCCGCGAGTTGGTGACGGTGATGAGCGGTGACGTCGTGCTCGAGAGCGAGCCAGGTCGCACGGTCGTGCGGGTCGTGCTGGGAGCGGCTCCGACCTCGATTCCCGCTGCCGAAGCCGGCGAACGCGTTTTCACGTGAAAACGCCGGCCGTCGCTACAGTGGCCGGCATGCGTGCAGGTGCTCTCGCGGTCGTTGCGCTGGTGGCCGCCGTCCTCGGGGCGGCAGCTGCGCTGATCGTCGGCGTCGCGGCCGGTTGGGTCGGGTCCGACGGCACTCGCACCGTGGTGGTCTCGACGCTGGCCGACGCAGGCACATCGGGTCAGGCGGCGAGGCCCCTGCTGGGCAACGGCTTCGACCCGGCGAAGATCTATGCCACCCGTTCCGCAGGCGTAGTCACGATCTACTCGTACTTCTCGGATGGCCAGCGCTCGCAAGGCTCCGGCTTCGTCGTCTCGTCCGAAGGGCACGTGCTGACGAACTCGCACGTCGTCTCCAACGCCGGCGAGGGCAGCACGGCTGTGCGCGGCGCCTCCCGGGTGTATGTCGTGTTCGCGGACGGCGATCGCATTCCGGCGAGCATCGTCGGCTGGGATCTCTTCAACGACACGGGCGTCGTCAAGGTCGATCCCAAGGACCATGCCGTCGCCCCCGTCCCGTTCGGCGACTCGAGCCGGGTCGTCGTCGGCGAGCCCGTGGCCGCGATCGGCAGCCCGTTCGGCCAGGAGAGCTCGCTGGCGGTCGGCGTCGTCTCGGCGACCGAGCGCTCGATCGACTCGCTGACGTCCGCCTACGACGTCGCCGGCGCGATCCAGATCGACGCCCCGATCAACCACGGCAACTCGGGCGGCCCGCTGCTGGACGCGGGCGGGCGCGTGATCGGGATCAACGCCCAGATCCGCTCCGACACGGGCACCGCGGAAGGCGTCGGCTTCGCGATCCCGATCAACTCCGCCCGCCGCTCGATGGAGCAGCTGATCCTGAACGGCCGCGTCGCCTATGCCTACGTCGGAGTGACCACGCAGGACGTGACGCCGGCGATCGCGCGTCGCTATCACCTCGGCGCCGAGCGCGGCGCGCTGATCCAGTCGGTCGTCGACGGCGCCCCGGCCGAGCGGGCCGGGCTGCGCGGCGGTACGAACGACGAGGTCTTCAACGGCGTCCCGATCAACCTCGGCGGCGATCTGATCGTCGCCTTCGCCGGCCGGCCCGTGGAGCGCGCCGCGGACATCGCCCGCATTGTCACCGAGCGCCTGCGGCCGGGCGAGACCGCCGCCGTCACTGTTGTCCGCAAGGGCACTGGAAAGCGCGAGACGGTCCGGCTGCGCTTGGTCGAGCGCCCGCTCAACCCCACACGCTGACACTGGGTTTAGTCGCTGCCAGTATGGGGTACAAACCGCGTAGAACGTGGCAGAGTTCGGAAGCTTTCGGCAGGCTAGAGGACGGAGTGGGAAACGTGAGCGAACAGACCTCGCCGACGCGCGAGCGGGTTGGCGACGGCAAGACCGTGCGCTTGACCATCCCGGCCAAGCCGGAGTACATCACGCTCTCTCGCCTGGCCCTAGCTGGGCTCGCGCGCGTTCGACCACTCCCCGAC
>JAWVCV010000345.1:0-4015 GCA_033858115.1 Gaiellaceae bacterium | reverse complement strand
CGACTGTCCCAAAGCGCGATGGCGACGGAGATCCAAACCGCCGCGAGCACGAGCACGGCCGCGGCGGCCAGCAGCCTCCGCCGGGTCAGATCTCGGCCTCGACTGGCGGCGGCTGCACCGCGGGGCTTGCGTAGGGGTAGCGGTCGTTGAGGACCAGCCAGTAGACGTCTGTCTGCGCCTGGTAGCGGATCGCGACGGCGCCGAGGTTTCGCAGGCCCGTCGGCATTCGGCCCGTGACGAGCGCCGCGAACCAGCCGAGGAGCCCGGCGACGGCGAGCGCGCCGAAGAGCGCTCCCCCGATGAGGAAGGCCGGGAGGGCGAGGAGGATGCGGAAGAGCGTGATCCACCGGTTCTGAGATTCGGGCTCCTCGATTGCGACGTCGACCGGGTAGCCGGGGGCGCCGGTGAATCCCGGGAACGGGTTGGCGACGAGGAAGAGGAACCCCGAGACGTGAACCGAGTAGCGGGTGTACGCCGCGAGAAAACGGTGCAGCGGCGCCGCGGAGCGGCCGCGCACGAGTGCGACGAACCAGTTTGCGATCGCCGCCAGGCTCGCGGCGACGCTCCAGAGCAGCAGCCAGACGAGGTGGGGCAGGACGAGCAGCAGCCGGAACGCCACCGTCAGGCGGGAGCGCCGGCCGTCGTCGTCCAGCAGCAGGCGCACCGGATGCGGCGGCAGGCTCCAGGTGGGGCCGAGCTCGTCCGGGTCGGCGTTCGGGTACCGGTCCGTGAGCAGCAGCGTGTACGCGGAAGCCTGGGCCGTGTACCCGATGCCGTAGGCGCCGAGGTCGCGGAGGCCGTTCGGCATCCGGCCGCGCGCGAGGGAGGCGAACCAGCCGAGGAACCCGCACACGGCGGCGACGCCTCCGACGCCGGTCGAGGAGGCGAACTGGCTGTTTCCACCTTGTCTCGAGGCATAGCCGCCGCCCGCGCCGGAGCCCAGCGTCGCGGAGAGGATCAGGGCCGGGATCGCGAGCAGGAGGCGAACGGCGATCGTTGCACGCGATTGCGCTTGGGGGCCCGGGATCTCGATGTCGACCGGGTAGCCGGGCTTGCCCGTGAAGCCCGGATACGGGTCCGCGGCCAGGGCGAGGTAGGCGCCGAGGTGCGTCGCGTAGCGGACGTACATGGCGAGGAAGTCGTGCAGTCCGTCCGGGAGCCGCCCGCGAACGAGCGCGATCACCCAGGCGACGAATCCGAGAATGACGACCCCGATCGTCCAGAGCGCGAGCCAGATCAAGTGCGGGATCGCGAGCAACAGCCGGAAGAAGACCGTCAGTCGCGTGCGCCTGAGGTCGTCGTCGACGACGAGCCGAACCGGATGGGCTGCCACGTCTGGAGTCTACGATGCCCCGGTGACGGTCACCCGCGACGACGTCGTCCACGCGGCGGACCGGATCCGCGGCCGCGTGCACCGGACGCCCACGTTCAGCTCCCGCACGCTCGGGGAGCGCGCGTGGCTGAAGGCGGAGCTCTTTCAGAAGACGGGGTCGTTCAAGGCCCGCGGCGTCATGAACAAGCTGGCGTCGCTGACTCCCGAGGAGAAGGCACGAGGCGTGATCGGGATCTCGGCGGGAAACCACGCGCAGGCCCTCGCCTGGGGTGCGGCCGCAGAGGGCATCGATTGCCTGGTCGTGATGTACGCGAGCGCCAGCCCGACGAAGGTCGAGGCCACCCGGGGCTACGGCGCGGCCGTCGATCTCGAGGCGGCCGACGCCGTCGAGGCGTTCGCGCGGCTCGACGAGCACATCCGCGAGACCGGCAGGACGCTCGTGCACCCGTTCGACGACCCGCTCGTGATCGCGGGTCAGGGGACGCTCGCGCTCGAGCTGCTCGAGGACGCACCCGAGGTCGAGACGATCGTCGTGCCCGTCGGTGGTGGCGGGCTCGTGGCCGGGATCGCCGCCGCGGCCCCGGACCGGCGCATCGTCGCCGTCGAGCCCGAGCGCTCCGCCGCCGTGCACGAAGCCTTCGCCGCCGGTCGCTCGGTGCCCGTGACGCCCGACTCGATCGCAGATGGTCTCTCGGCGCCGTTTGCGGGTGAGAACGCGCTGGAGGTGCTGCGGGCGAACGGGGTCGAGAGCGTGCTCGTCACCGAGGAGGAGATTCGGGAGGCGTTCCGGTTCCTCTACGTCCGCGCGAAGCTCGCGTGCGAGCCCGCAGCCGCAGTCGGCGTGGCGGCAGTGCTGGCGGGCAAGATCGACCCGGGCCCACTCGCCGTTGTTGTCTCGGGAGGAAACGTAGTGCCCGAAACGGCCTCTGCTATCCTGGCTTCGCGATGAAGACAGGCATTCACCCCGAGTACGTTTCCACGCACGTCCGCTGCTCCTGCGGCAACGAGTTCGAGACGCGGTCGACGCAGGCCGAGATCCACGTCGACGTGTGCTCTGCGTGCCACCCGTTCTACACGGGCAAGCAGAAGCTGATGGATTCCGGCGGCAGGGTCGAGCGCTTCCAGCGCCGCCTCGAGAAGGCCGGCGGCGCCCGCCGCGGCTAACCGACTCCGTTGAGCAACAACATCGGAGGACAGGCCGTCCTCGAGGGCGTGATGATGCGCAGTCCCTCGAAGTGGGCCGTCGCCGTGCGCAAGCCCGACGGCGAGATCGCGCAGGTCGTGAAGGACATCTCCTCGCCGATGGCGCGCCGCGCGATCTTCCGCTTGCCCGTGATCCGCGGTGTGATCGCGCTCGGCGAGTCGCTCGCGATCGGCTTTCGCGCGCTGGCGATCTCCGCCAACTACGCGGCGCAGGATCCTGAGGCCAAGGACGGCGAGGTGCAGACGGAGATCTCACGCGGGCAGATCCTCTTCTCGTTCGCGATCGCGATCGGCTTCGCCCTGATGCTCTTCAAGGTGACGCCGGCGCTGATCACGAACTGGCTCCCGATCGACACCACCGGCGCATTCGTCGTGATCGAGGGCGTCATCCGCGTCTCCATCTTCCTGCTCTACCTGCTCCTGATCTCGCTCCTGCCCGACCTCCGGCGCGTGTTCCAGTACCACGCAGCCGAGCACAAGGCGATCAACGCGTTCGAGGCGGGGGAGGAGCTCACGCCCGAGAAAGTGCAGAAGTTCAGCTTGATCCATCCACGTTGCGGAACAGCGTTTTTGCTCTGGGTGATGGTGATCGGCATCTTCGTCTTCGCGTTCGTCGGCCAGCCCGCCTGGTACTGGCTGATCCTGAGCCGGATCCTGCTGCTGCCGGTGATCGCCGGGATCGCCTACGAGCTGATCCGCTTCGCCGGGCGAAACCAGGGCAACCGCGTCCTGATGGCGCTGCTCGCACCGGGGCTGTGGCTCCAGCGGCTGACCACGCGCCAGCCGTCGCTCGACCAGATCGAGGTCTCGATCCGGGCGCTCCAGGAGGTGCTCCGTCGTGAGGGCGGGATCACGCCGGAGGAGCGCAAGGTCGAGGTCATGGCCTGATGCCGCGCGTGGCGCGGCAGGCTGCGGTTGCGTGGGAGGGGTCGCTCTCACGGGGCGCCGGCACCGCGACGGCGATGTCGTCGGGGACGTTCGAGCTGCCGATCGATCTGCCGTCGCGGATCGCCGACAAGCCGGGGAAGACGAGCCCCGAGGAGCTGCTCGCGGCCGCGCACGCCGGCTGCTACGCGACGTCGATTGCAGGCGAGATCGCCCGGGCGGGCGGCACGGTCGAGCGGCTCGACGTCACCTGCACGATCACGCTCGACGAGGTGGAGGGGAAGGGGCATCTGATCGTCTCCTCCGAGCTCGACGTCCGCGCGCGGGCCGAGGGGATCGACGAGGCGGGGCTCGAGCAGGTGGCGCGGAAGGCGGACGACGGCTGCACGTTCTCTGCCCTGATCAGGGCGAGCGCATCGGTTAGCGTCCGTGCTCAACTCGAATCCAGCTAGGAGGGGACATGGCCGCTGAGCGTTCGGCATCGGTGACGTGGAACGGCGACCTGTTGAGCGGGTCGGGCTCGATCGACGAGGTCGGCTCGGGCGCCTTCGGGCCGCTCGACGTCACCTGGGCGGCGCGGTCGGAGGAGGCCTC
>JAWVCV010000344.1:0-4870 GCA_033858115.1 Gaiellaceae bacterium | reverse complement strand
CGCTGAGGCGCCGCTGTGCACCCACCGCGGCCGCTGCGGCTGCGTCGGGCGTCGCGAAGGCGGCGAAGAGCTCGTCGCCCCGCGAGTCGACCTCGTGGCCATCCGATTCGGCGACTGCTTCGCGCAGGAGTCGCCGCGTGTCGGCGAGGACGTCCTGCCAGCCGTTCCCGAGGTCGTGGGCGAGTCGGGTCGATCCTTCGACGTCTGCGAACAGGAAGGTGACGGTGCCGGTGGGGAGCGAGCTCACCCGTTGAGTCTAGGCTGCGATGTCGACGAGCTCCGAATCGCGTCGGGCGGCGTAGGCGAAGGGGTGGTAGAAGGCGTCCAGCGCGCGCGAGCCCTCGACGGCGACCTCGAAGGTGGCATCGCTCGCGAGATGGAGCACCTCGACCGCGACGCTGTCGTCGTCGGGCGACCACCAGAGCACGACGTCGATGCCGTCGCCGCGTCGGTGGGCGAGATCGATTCTGTGTCCGGCGTACATGGCTTCCTCCTTGGCTCGGTTCATGCCAGCCAGACTCGCACGAAGGGGTGCGCCCGCCGATGCGGGGGACAGGTCTTCCGCGGTGCGGCCTGCTCTACCCGCGTGTGGCGGGCTGCAGCGGGATCTCGGCGCTGATCCGGGTCCCGCCGCCGGGCGGGCTGTCGACGGAGAGCGTCCCGCCCAGGGCTGCGACCCGGTCCGCGAGGCCGCTGAGCCCCGTGCCCGCCGTGGGGTCGGCTCCGCCGACGCCGTTGTCGGCAACCTCGACGAGCGCGCACTCGTCGTCGTGCCACACGCGCACGGTCGCGTAGGTCGCGCCGGCGTACTTCGCGACGTTGGCGAGCGCCTCGGCGATCACGTAGTAGGCGGCCGCCTCGACGGCGCGGGGAAGAGCCTCGTCGGGCGTCTCGATCTCCACCGGCACGGGCGACCGCGTCGCGAGCGCCTCCAGCGCGGCCGAGAGGCCCCGGTCGGTCAGGACGGCGGGGTGGATCCCCCTGGCCAGCTCACGCAGCTCGTCGAGCGCAGCCGCGAGCTCTTCCCTGGAGGCTTCGAGGACCGCCTCGGCGCCCGCCGGGTCGGAGCTCACCTTCGCTTGGGCGAGACGGAGCGACAGCGACAGTGCGACGAGGCGCTGCTGGGCGCCGTCGTGGAGGTTGCGCTCTAGCTGGCGGCGAGCCTCGTCCCCGGCCTCGACGATCCGGCCGCGCGAGGCGCGGATCTCTTCCTCCTGCAGACGTCGCTGGGTGACGTCCGCGCCCGACACCAGTACGTCCGTTTGTCCATCCATCCCGAGGATCTCGTGCGCGCTCCAGGCGACGATCCGGGTCGAGCCGTCTTTACGGAGCCATCGCGAGTCTCTCCGCTCCGTCGGCACGCCGCTGGCGGCCAGGACGATCGCCTGCTCGGCCTGGTCGCGATCGTCGGGGTCGACGAAATCGAGCAGGTTGCGGCCAATCGCCTCGGCGTGCGTCCAGCCGAGGGTCTGCTCGAACGCCGGGTTCGGGCCGTACTCGTTCACCGTCCCGTCGGCCCGGACGCTGACGAGGAAGATCGGGATCGTGTTGGCGACGGTGCTCGCGAAGTCGCGCTCGACCTCCAGCTCGAGCTCGCGCTGCCGTCGCTCGGTGATGTCGAGGCCGCCGCAGATCACGTTCTTGACGTTCCCCCGCTCGTCGGTCAGCGGCGCCGTCGACCACGCGATCGTGAGCTCCTTGCCTGCCTGGTTGACGAACGTGTGCTCGAACGCCGTCGCCTGGTGCAGCGGGGTGTCGGCCTGGAAGGCCAGCCGCGACGCGTCGCGCTCCTCGGGCGCGACGAAGACGTCCCAGAAGTGCTGCCAGCGCACCTCCTCCTGATCCTCGTAGCCGCTCGCCCGCACCGAGGCGAGGTTGAGGTTCGCAATCCTGCCGTCCCGGTCGAGCGAGCAAAGGAGCGACGGTGAAGTGTCGACGGTCGTCTCGAGGTACTCGATCTGGGCGCGCAGCTTGGCCTGCAGGCGCTCGTTGTCGAGCCAGAGGCCCGCGGCCGCAGAGACGGCGTCGATCAGCTCGGGCTCGTCCGCCAGCAGCGTGTGGTGCAAGAGAGCCGCCGTCGGCCTGCCGGCGTGCTCGATGAACGTCACCTGGCGGGTGCGGTCCCCCTCCGGAAGCGGCTTGCCCTCAGCGGAGACATAGCGACCGTCCTCGGGCAGCCAGTAGGCGATGTCGAGCGTCGGATCGTTCAGGGTCCGCCGCAGCGCCTCGCGGATTGGGGTGCCTGCGCCGAGCTGGAGCAGGAGGTCGCCGACGCCGGAGCGTGCGAGGCGGCTTCGGAGGACACCTGCCAGGAACGCAATCGGCACCATCGCGAACGCGACGAGGAACACGTATTCGAGCGGCCGCGCCGCATCTTGCGAGATCGTGTCCAGCACCAGCTGGAGCGTGAGCACCACCATCACGACGAGACCCGCGCCGAGCACGGGGCCGAGCGCGCGCCGGACCGGTCCCTCGGAGCGCAGGAACCGCGTCGCGACGACGACGAGGATGGTCACCAGCACTGCGAGCGCGATCAGGCTGACGACGCCTCGGACGACTTCGTGCGCGGCGTGGTTGCTCGAGATCGCGATCGTGCTGCGGCAGGTCGCGCAGCTCGAGTCCGGGAACTCCTCGAGCAGCAGCAGGCCGATGCTGCCGACGAGCACGATCGCGTAGGCCGAGGCGACGAGCCAGACGTCGCGCCGGCCGAGCAACCGTCCCCCTGGGTAGGCGAGCAGGAGGTGAACCAGTGCTCCAAAGGCAAGGCTGTTGAGCGCCGCGCCGATCGTGAAGACCCAGTCGTTGTTCGACTCGCTCAACGCTCCCAGGAACCAGAGGAAGCCGACAGTCGCGAGCAGGAAGCCGGTGCGGTTCTCCGGTCGGCGCCAGAGCGCGACGAGTCCGCTCGCCACGAACGACAGGCCGGCCGTGAGTGCGAGCGCGAGGGTCGCGGCCTTGTTGGCCTCGTGGTCGCTCGTCAGCACGAGCGCCGTCGCGGCGGCCGCAAGCGCGAGCGCGACGCCCGCGGCAAGTACCAGTAACCGACCGCTCATCCGAGGAGATCGGACAACGCGGTCCCGCTGAGCTCGTCTTTCGCGATGAAGCCGCGGGCACCGCTCTGCTCGATCAGCCCGGCATAGTCGCACGCGTCCCGGCTCGAGATCAAGACGACGGCCGAAGGGCCGCCGTTCACGTTGAGCTCCCGGCAGACGGCGAAGCCGTCCATGTCGGGAAGCTGCACGTCGAGCAGGAGCACGTCGGGGACGAGGGCGCGTGTCACCGCAATGGCGTCCGCACCGTCCTCGGCCTCGCCGACCACCTCGAAGCCCTCCGACTCGAGCGTCGCGCGCGCCGAGGCGCGGAAGCTCGGATGGTCGTCGGCGATGACTACGGTCCTGGGCACCCCTCTATCGTGGCAGAACGGCAGTCTCGAAGCAGTACGGGCAGCCGTACTTCTCTCCGCGCAGGAATGGGATCTGCAGGAGCAGATCCCATCCGCGCCAAGGCCCCTAAAGGGTCCCTCCGCGCCCAGGAGCGCGACTGCGAAACGCGGTTGTCGATTGCGTTTCGAGCGGAGCGCGGGAGAGAATCGCCTCATGTCGCTACGAGAAGAAGCCTCCGTCGACGATGTCCTCGCGGCACGGCAGCGCTACGTCGCGCGCGGCGTGTCGACGCCGAAGCTCGTCGTCGTCGGCGCCGAGGGCGCCCGGGTCGAGGCTGCCGACGGCACGACCTACCTGGACTTCGCGGGCGGAATCGCCTGCCAGAACACGGGACACGGGTTCGCTCCGGTCGTCGCGGCGATTCACGAGCAGGTCGACAAGTTCCTGCACCAGTGCTTCATGGTCGGCACCTACGAGCCCTACGTCGAGGTCTGCCGCCGGCTTGCGGAGCACTCGCCCTGCGCAGGCAGGGAGCAGAAGTCGATTCTCGTCAACTCGGGTGCGGAGGCGATCGAGAACGCGGTCAAGATCGCGCGCGCGGCGACCGGGCGTCCTGCCGTCGTCGTCTTCGAGAACGGCTTCCACGGCCGCACGCTGCTGACGATGGCGATGACGAGCAAGGTGCGTCCCTACAAGGCCGGCTTCGGCCCCTTTCCGGGCGAGGTCTACCGTGCGGCGGCGCCCTACCCCTACCGGGGCATCGGCGCCGATGCTGCAATCGCCGATCTCGAGCACCTCTTCAAGAGCGAGGTCGAGGCCGAATCGGTCGCATGCGTGGTGCTGGAGACGGTCCAGGGCGAGGGCGGCTTCATTCCGATGCCGCCCGACTACCCCGCGCGGCTGGCCGAGCTCTGCACCCGTTACGGGATCCTGTACGTGGCGGACGAGGTGCAGTCGGGCGTGGGGCGGACCGGCCCGATGTGGGCGATCGAGCACTACGACGGCGTCCGGCCCGACCTGCTCGTCTCCGGGAAGTCGCTCGGTGGCGGCCTGCCGCTGGCGGCGGTCACCGGCCGCGCCGAGATCATGGACGCGCCGGGCCCGGGCGGGCTCGGCGGCACGTTCGGCGGCAACCCCGTCTCCTGCGCCGCTGCCGCGGTCGTCCTCGACACCGTCGCGGAGCCCGCCTTCCGCGCTCGTGCTAAGGAGCTGGGTGAGACCTTGCGAGCCCGGCTCGACGAGCTCGCGGGCAGGCACAAGCAGATCGGCGAGGTCCGCGGGCTCGGGCCGATGCTGGCCCTGGAGCTCCGCGAGCAGAGCCCCGAGCTGGCGCAGGCCGTCACGGCTGCAGCCTTCGATCGCGGTCTGCTCCTGCTCGCGTGTGGCCTGTACGGGAACGTGCTGCGGCTCCTGCCGCCGCTCACGGTGACCGACGAGGAGCTCGACCGCGGGCTCGCGACGCTCGAGGAGTCGCTTGCGGCCGCAGG
>JAWVCV010000343.1:0-8069 GCA_033858115.1 Gaiellaceae bacterium | reverse complement strand
GCGTACTACGAGGAGGTCGAGGGCCGCGTCGGCGAGATCGGCGAGGAGTACTCCGATCTGCAGCGGCTGAAGATCCTGGCCGACCGCGACGACGACGGCTACCTGCTGCAGATCTTCACGAAGACGGCGCAGGATCGGCCGACGCTCTTCTTCGAGGTGATCGAGCGGCACGGCGCGACGACCTTCGGCGAGGGCAACTTCAAGGCCCTCTTCGAGTCGATCGAGCGCGAGCAGGCCCTGCGCGGCAACTTGTAGTTTCCCCGGATGACTCCGCAGCGCCGGACGGCGTTCGTCTCGATCGTCGCGGCGGCGGTGCTCGCAGCGCTCAAGCTGGGCGCCGGCGTCGTGAGCGGCAGCCTCGGGCTCGTCTCCGAGGCCCTTCACTCCGGGACCGACCTCGTTGCGGCGATCCTCACCTACTTTGCGATCGGCGTCTCCGGCCGGCCCGCGGACGAGGGGCACCAGTACGGGCACGGGAAGGCGGAGCATCTCGGTGCGCTTGCCGAGGCGACGGTGCTCTCGCTCGTCAGCGTCGCGGTCGCCGGGCTCGCCATCGGCAGGCTCACGGGTGCGGTCGAGCAGGAGGTCCAGATCGCCTGGTGGGTCTTCCTCGTGATCGGGCTGGTGCTCGCAATCGACCTCACGCGCACGGTCGTCTCGGCGCGGACGGCCCGGCGCTACCACAGTGAGGCGCTGCGATCCAACGCAGTCCACTTCGGCAGCGACTTCGTCGGGACGCTGGCAGTCTTGGCGGGGCTCGTCGCCGCCTCGGCCGGCTTTCCCGAGGGTGACTCGATCGCGGCGCTCTTCGTTGCCGCGCTCGTGCTCGCCGCCGCCGGGCGGCTGATTCGCCGGAACGTCGACGTGCTCATGGACCGGGCGCCCGCGGACGTGGAAGAGGCAGCGCGTGCGGCGATCGCAGGGGTCGAGCCGGCGGTCGAGCTCTCGCGCCTGAGGCTGCGCCAGTCTGCGGGCCGGATGTTCGCGGACGTCGTCATCCGGGTCTCGCCCGGCGCCGCCGTCGGCCAGGGCCATGCCGCGGCGGATCGCGTCGAGGCGGCGCTCGAGCGCGCGCTGCCCGGAAGCGACGTCGTCGTCCACGTGGAGCCCGGCGGGGAGGAGGCCGCGTTGCGGGAGCGCGCCCATGCTGCTGCACTGAGCGTCCCGAACGTCCGCGAGATCCACAATCTCAGCATCGTCAGGCTCGATGGCGCGAGCGAGCTCTCGCTCCACCTCAAGCTGCCGGGTGACCTGCCGCTGGACGAGGCGCACGAGCTCGCCGAGCAGGTCGAGCGCGCAATCTGCCGCGCCGTGCCCGAGATCGCGTCGGTGCAGACGCACCTGGAGCCGCTCGCCGAGGCCGGCCCGGGCAAGGTCGTCGAGGCGGCGGAGATCGAGGAGGCGGTGGAGCGCGCCGCCGGCGGCCGGCCGCGGGAGCTGCGGCTGCTGCGCACGGGGCAGGGCGTGGTCGCATTCGTCACGCTGGGGCTCGAGCCGGGCGCGACGCTTGCCGAGGCGCACGCGCGCGCCAGCGAGGTGGAGGAGCGGCTGCGCCGCGCGCGGCCCGACGTCGCCGACGTGATCGTGCATACCGAGCCGTGAGGTTGTGCATGTTCACCCCGCTCGAGCTCGAGCTCGAGCGCGGCTGGCCCGGGAGGATCGACGGCGAACGCGTCGTCCAGCTCGCCGCACAGACGCTGCAGTCCTTCTTCACCGGCGGGTCGTCGGCGCGCGAGCACGCCGAGTACGCCCTCGCCGACGTGCTGCTGCGAGCGCCGGTGCTCGAGCCGCCCTCGGTGCGCCTGTTCGAGGACGAGCGGACGTTCGCGTTTGCGAACCCGAGCGCGATCCGCTCGCCGGGCGCGTCGATCGCCCGACCCCGAGGACGTCTCGACGTGTCGACGCGACTCGCTGCGGTGATCGGCCTGGACGGCGCGATCAGCGGCTGGACCGGCCTCGCCGAGTGGCGGGCGCCGGAGCTCTCGCCGCCCAAGGACCGCGACTTCGCCCTCCTCCTCGGCCCCGCCGTCGACACGGAGCCTGCGCACGGCTTCGACTGGGAGTCCGTGCGCGCGCTGGCGGCCGAGAACACGCGGCTACGGCCGGGCGACCTGCTCGCCGGTCCGGTCGTCGACCTGCGCGAAGACGTCCCGAGCGGTCCCGTCGAGCTCCCGATCGCCGGGATCGGGGCTCTCCGCGCGGTCGTTGCCTGACGCCCCGGCACCGGCGGTATCCTCCGGCCATGCCGTTCTACCAGCGCCTCGGCGACGTCCCCCGCAAGCGGCACATCCAGTTCCGCGACAACGGCACCTTGCTCACCGAGGAGGTGATGGGGCTCGAGGGCTTCACCGGCAACGAGTCGATCCTCTATCACCTCCAGTCGCCCTGCCGCGTGATGGAGATCGGGGACTTCGAGCCGATCGTCCGGGAGGAATGGGTGCCGGAGACGCACCAGCACCGGATGATGCACACGAGGGCGATCGAGGCCGGAGGCGACGAGATCACCGGCCGTCGGCTGCTGATGTGGAATGCAGACGTCGAGATCTCGCTGTGCAGGCCGTCCGGCCAGATGGACTACTTCTTCCGGAACGGCGAGGGCGACGAGGTGATCTTCGTCCACGAGGGCACGGGCACCCTCGAGACGATCTTCGGCGACCTGCCGTACAAGGAGGGCGACTACGTCGTCATCCCGCGTGGCACGACGTATCGGTTCCGGCCGGAGGGCGAGCAGCGCTACCTGGTCTTCGAGACGCCTGGCCTGATCGAGATCCCGCGCCGCTACCGCAACCAGTACGGCCAGATCATCGAGGGCGCGCCGTACTACCACCGGGACATCCATCCACCGGCCGAGCTGAACACGCACCGGGACAAGGGTGAGTTCCCGGTCAAGGTGCGGGTGCGGGACGGCTACCAGACCTACCTGCTCGACTACCACCCGTTCGACGTCGTCGGCTGGGATGGCTACCTCTATCCGTGGACGTTCTCGATCCACGACTTCGAGCCGATCACCGGCCGGATCCACCAGCCGCCGCCCGCGCACCAGACCTTCGCCGGGCGGAACTTCGTGATCTGCTCGTTCTGCCCGCGCAAGCTCGACTTCGACCCGCTTGCCGTCCCGATCCCGTACCACCACTCGAATCTGCAGAGCGAGGAGATGATCTATTACGTCTCCGGCAACTTCGGCTCCCGCAAGGGCGTCGACGTCGGCTCGATCACGCTACACCCTTCCGGACTGCCGCACGGGCCGCACCCCGGGCTGGCCGAGAAGGCGATCGGCCTGCACGAGACGGGCGAGCTGGCCGTGATGTGCGACACGTTCAACCCGCTGCGGCTGACGACGCTCGCGCGCGACCTCGACGACGGCAAGTACGCGCTCTCCTGGTACGAGCCGCACGAGCCGACCGAAGCCGGGCTCACCTCCCACCTCTAGTTGAGACTCGTCGTCGACTGGGACGGGACCGTGACCGTCCGCGATTCGCTCGTGCAGGTGATCCACGAGTTCGGCGACGCCGCGTTGCTGGCGGAGCTCGAGCCGAGGGTAGGCGTCGACCTGACGCTCCACGAGGAGATCGCGCTCGAGTTCGCGGCAGTGACGGCGCCGCGTGAGGAGGTCGTGCGCTGGGTGATCGAGAACGTCGAGGTGCGCCCGGGTCTGCACGAGCTCGCTGCGCTCGAGCCGCTCGTGATCTCTGCCGGCTTCCACGAGCTGATCGAGCCCGTCCTCGAGCGCGAAGGCGTGACGCTGGAGGTGCTGGCAAACCGGGTCGAAGCGCGGCCCGGCGGCTGGCGCGTCCACTTTCGGGACGAAGCCGCCTGCGCGACCTGCGGAGAGCCGTGCAAGCGGGGCAGCCTGGCGGGCGAGCCGTACGCCTACGTCGGCGACGGGTACTCGGACCGCTGCGCCGCGCTTGCGGCTGATCGCGTCTTCGCACGCGACGCACTCGCCCGCTACCTCGCCGGCGTGGGCGTCGCCTACGAGCCCTTCTCCGACTTGCACGAGGTCGCCGCCGCGCTCGCTTAGCCGATTGACTCGTCAATCGGTTTCTGTAATGAGCCGATTGATTCGTCAGTCAATTTGCGCACTCGAATTGCACGTTTCGTTTCCGTCCGGGCGGTGCATTGAAGCGCAGCAAAAGACATTTCGCCCCGGCCTCGACCGCACCGCTGCTGACCCCCCACGCCGAGCCGGGACCCCAAAACCAAGGAGGAAGTGTGAGGACACGGTCATCACGGCTGCGCACGCTCGTGGCGCTGTCCGCAGTCGCGACCACGCTCCTGGCGCTCCAGCAGGCCGCAGGGCCTGCGGGCGCCGCAGCCGCCCACGCCGCCGCCGGCGGCTGGACGGTCACCAAGTACGTGAGCGGTGGCCCGGCCTGCGCAGGCGCGGGCTTCGCAGGCTCGTACTTCGACAAGCTCGACTGCGGCTTCGGCCGCGTGAAGGTCAGCGGCGCGGCCCCGACGAGCACCGTCCGGGTGCTGTCGATCGCCGAGGACGGCACCGTCGTGGACACGAAGGCAGCGACCTTCTCCGCTTCGACCGGCGCCTGGCAGTGGACCGTCGCACCGACCGCGGCCTGGATCCCCGGCAAGCTCACCCTCCGCGTCACGGTCGACGGCGCCGCGGCCACGGGCGACGGCGAGATCTTCTACCAGCAGCTCGGCGCGAGCCTTGCGCCGGACCAGCGCGCCGGCGGCTACCGCCCCGGCGACCCGATCCCACTCGGCGGCCATCTCTACGAGCAGGACGACGTCGGCGCCGACACCTCCAAGAAGGACGTCTCCGGCCGCTACTTCCTCCGCGTCCGGACTGCGGGCGGCGCCGTGCGCGGCCCGTACGGTCCCTTCACCGCGAATCGCGGCGGCGAGGGCCAGATTCGCGAGACCCTGCCGGCCAGCGCCACGGCCGGTCTGACCGCGACGAAGGCGACGAACTACGAAACGACGGTGGGGCTCGAGGTGCTCGACGCCAGCTACACCGACCTCGTCACCGGAGCCTGGAAGGCGTCGTCGGCCAGCGCCGGCTACGTCACGCTCTCCGTCCCGCCGAACCAGCTCGTGCTCGAGAACACCTTCGTCTCGGCCGTCGGCTGGGTGAAGCCGGGCGAGACCTACCCGTCACGAGTGTTCGTCAAGAACTTCGACTGGACGGCGCGCAACGGGGCGGTCGTCAAGATCCCCGCGGCAGACGGCGTCACCTTCACGGCCGTCACGCCGACGCCCGGCTCGGGCACGGCGACGATCAACGGCACGGGCACTGCGATCACCTGGACCGTCGGCAGCGTGCCGGCGCGCACGGACGTCGGCCCCGGCTTCCGCACGCTCGTCGTCGAGGCCAAGGCCGACTCGCTCGCGCAGGATCCACAGATCGTCTGGAAGAGCCTCTCGACCACTGCGACCCTGACGTACACCGGCGGCACGGCCGTGACGGACACGTCCAAGGGCCCGAAGGTGATCCCGCCGAAGGCGACCTACGACACCGCGCGCTACGGCTTCCGGCCGTTCCCGGTCGTCCCGGTCGACTACCGCGACCGCAAGCACGACCCGTCGCGGAGCGCCGAGCGGCTCCTGTCGGTGATCAACTCGCCCGACGTGCCCGGCTCGACGTTCAACCTCTACCAGGAGATGTCCTACGGCCAGCTCTTCCCGAACGGCGCGGTTCCGTCCGCGGCGATCGGCTCGGCCGACTTCGGCGTCGCCTGGAAGAGCTCGCACCGGCAGGCCCGCGGCTTCGACTTCTCGCAGGGCACTCCCGGCGGTGCGTGCTACGGCGCGACGACCGGCAAGCTGGCGGGCACGCCCGTCTACAACGAGCGGATTCGCAACGGCTGGTACCAGCTGCCCGGCGACACCGCCTACTACGGCGGCGACAAGACGAGCGTCGCCAACGTGCTCGTCCCCAACTCCGGGTTCATCGACAACGCCTGCGGCACGATCGCGAAGGGCGTGTACGACGCCGCGATGATCGCCGACCCGGAGATCGACTACTCCGACTTCGACACCGACAAGGACGGGGTCGTCGACTTCTTCATGATGGTCTTCGTCGGCTCGGGCGGGAACGGGGCCTCACAGGTCTCCTCCTCGCCCTACGACAACATCTGGCCGCACTCCTCGAGCCTCGAGCAGTACTTCAAGGATCCCGACACGGGGCTGCCCGGATACGTCTCCGACGACCACCTGCGGGACAACGAGGGGCGGCTCCTCTACTACACGAACGAGTCGCGCGGGGCGATGACGACGTCGCCGACGGCCTTCCCGGTCTACGTCCGCGTCGGCCCCTACAACGTCAACCCGGAGTCCGCGATCGAGAAGGCGAGCGTGATCTCGCACGAGTACGGCCACTCGCTCGGACTGCCTGACTTCTACTCCAGCCCCGGTCGTGGCACCTACGGCGACTGGAATCTGATGGCGACCGACAAGTCGCAGAACATGGACGTCTACTCCAAGCAGGAGCTCGGCTGGATCGTCCCGCGCGTCCTGAAGCCGGGGGAGACGACCGTCTCCGGCTGGCGCGACTCGAAGCTGAACACGAGGCGGATCGACTGGGTCACGCCGGCCGGTCAGCCGTACACGCTCACCGGCCCCACGGTGGCGAACGGAGAGGCGTACACGGCGAAGCTGCCGGGACGCAAGATCATCTCCGCCGAGAAGGTCGCGACAACGGCCTCCGGCTCGCACGTGTGGTGGTCGAAGTCCGGTAACGACTTCGGCTGCGCGCCGATCACCGGCCACAACGTCGACATCAACCTGCCCGACCTGGCATCCGTACCGACGGGGACGCCGATCACGCTCACGTTCAAGTCCTACTGGGACATCGAGTGGGACTTCGACTACGGCTTCGTGCTCACCAGCACGGATGCAGGCACGAGCTACCAGTCGGTTCCGTCGAGCAAGGGCTTCACGACGCCGGCCGCCGTCAACCCGAACGACAACGCCTGCCTGGCGAAGTGGGGGAACGGCATCACCGGCACGACGCAGTCGTATCTCGACTCGACGTTCGCGGCCGACCGCAACCCCGTCGCGACGGCGTATCCGGAGGGCGGGTTCACGACGGACGAGTACGACCTCTCGGCACTCGCCGGCAAGGCGTCCGTGCTCCGCTTCTCGTACTCGACCGACCCGGGCCTCGCGAGGCCGGGGTGGTTCATCGACGACGTCAAGGTGACCGCGGGAGACCGCGTCCTCTACGAATCGGACTTCGAGGACGGAGCCGGCGACCCCCGGATCTTCAACGGCGGCTGCACCGAGAACCTGCAGGTGGCGACCACGTGCACGGCGGGGTGGCAGTACGTGAACGCCTCGGACGACGCGGCACAGGATCACGCGTACTACCTGGAGCTGCGCGACCGCTCCGGCTTCGACGCGTCCGGCAAGGACCAGAACGACCGGGCGCCGATCGGCTTCTTCCCGGGGCTGCTCCTGACCTACACCGACGAGGTGAAGGGCTACGGCAACACCGGCGAGACGTCGACGGACACGCCGAACCAGTCCCCGCTCGACTCGCAGCCGCAGCCGGGGAACGTGACGCCGAACCTCGATGACGCGGCGTTCAGCGCGGCGAGCGGCGACAGCCGCTTCTCCGACGCCCAACCGGGCGGCTGGGTCGACAACTACGTCGACGACCAGAGTGCCTACGGCGACGACCGCTGGCATCTCGACTTCAACTGCCTCACGTTCGACGTCCTCTCGATGACGGGCGACGACGTCGGGCCGGAGACGGCGCCGGGGAACCTGACCGGCGACGTGCGCTTCACGATGGGCTCGGGCTGCGGAGCCTACGACTACGGCTCGGGCACGGACACGAACGTCAAGCCGACCGCGGCCGCACAGGCCAAGCCCACCGCCGCGCGCGTCGGGCAGCGGGTGCGCTTCGACGGCAGCGGTTCGTTCGACGACCGCGACGCGCCGACTGCGCTCTCGTACGCGTGGGACTTCGACGGGAACGGCGTCTTCGACGCGGCGGGCCGCAACGCGACCCACCGCTACAACCTGGCCGGGACGTTCCAGGCGGCGCTTCGCGTCACCGACTCGGCCGGTCTCACCGACACGGACACGATCACGATCACGATCGC
>JAWVCV010000342.1:0-2510 GCA_033858115.1 Gaiellaceae bacterium | reverse complement strand
CACCATCGGCAGGTGCAAGTAGGTGTAGGCATCGCGCGCAAGCGCAGTGCGCTGCTCCCCGTCCCGGTCGGAGAGCAGCTGCTGCGCGCGGATCGGGAAGAAGTCGAAGTACGCCAGCCAGAACGAGGTCGCCACGATCAGCCCGAGCACCGCGGCGACGATGACACCGGTATCGAGCTCGGTGTCCCTTGCACCCAGGCCGATGGCGACGAAGGACTCGCCGATCGCAATGATCACGATCAGCCCGTGACGCTCGACGAAGTGCGCCGGCTGGACGTGCCAGCCGCTCATCCCGCCGCGGAACGGCCCGAGGAAGCCGATTGCCAGCGCACCCAGCCAGAGCAGGGGCCGGACCCCGCCGTGGACGAAGCCCGCGGCAACGACAAGGCTTGCGCCCGCGAGGGCCATGGGAGCGATCCGCAGGATCGCCGCCGTCAGGTCTGGGTCGCCGCGCGCTGAAAGGGCGTACAGCGTGAGGTGCATGACGGTCACGATCAGAAAGGCGACGCCGAAGACGACACCGTGACGGCCGAACGCGTCCGGAACGGCCAGGGCGGCGACGAACATCGCCGCGATCGCGACCAGTATCGCCCCCCAGACTGCGCCCTCGCCGGGGTCCACGGTGTTGGTCAGCCAGGCATACGCCGCCCAGGCCCACCACAGCGCGGTGATGGTCAGGAGGCCGTGGCCGAGGCCCCTCCACGTCGGGTCGTCCGACAGCACAGCCGTGACCTGCGTGAACCCGAAGACGAAGACCAGGTCGAAGAAGAGCTCGAGTGGGGTGACCCGGCGCTCGCGCTCAACCTGCTGCTCGCTCACAGCGGGACGCTAGCGAACGTCCGAGCCGTCAGTGAGCCCGTCTCAGCTGTCGAGGAGCAGGCGCAGACGGGCAGCGAGGAGATCGGCCGAGAACGGCTTCTGGATGAACGCCACGTCGTCGTCGTTGACTCCCTGCTCCAGCACGGCGTCGCTCGTGTACCCCGACATGAGCAGGGCGCGAAGGCCGGGCCGGTCGAGCCGGAGTTGCTCGACGAGCTCCGGTCCGCTGACCGAGGGCATCACCACGTCGGTGACGACCGCGTCGATCTCGTGCTCGCGGCTCAGGCGGAGCGCTTCCTCGGCGCCGCCCGCCGACAGGACGACATAGCCGCGGACGCCGAGGATCTTCTCGATCAGGTTCCGCACGAGTGGCTCGTCTTCGACGACGAGGATCGTCTCGTTGCCCCCGTGCGTCGACGCAGCTAGCGTCGGCCGTCGCTGGGTGGCAGTCTCGTTGCGGGGAAGATAGATCGTGAATGTCGTGCCGGCGTCGATAGTGCTCTCCGCCTTGATGTAGCCCTCGCTCTGCTTGACGATCCCGAACACCGTCGAGAGCCCGAGCCCTGTACCCCCTCCGACCGCCTTCGTCGTGAAGAAGGGCTCGAAGAGGTGGTCGAGGGTCTCCTCGTTCATCCCGGTGCCCGTGTCGGCGACCTCGAGCACGACGTACTCGCCCGCCGGGGCACCCCAAAGCTCGGCGCCGGCCGCTTCGTCGAGGAAGACGTTTCGCGTCCGAATCGTCAGCCGGCCGCCCGGGCTCATCGCCTCGCGCGCATTGACGGCAAGGTTCATCAGCACCTGCGCGAGCTGGCCCTCGTCGGCGAGGACGCGGCCGAGGTCCTCCGCCAACTCGGTGACGATGCCGATGTCCTCGCGGATGATGCGCCGCAAGAGGGACTCGGCGTCGCGGACGACGGAGTTCAGGTCGAGCGACGTCCGCTCGAGAACCTGCTGACGCGAGTACGCGAGGAGCTGGTGGGTGAGCTCGGCCGCTCGTGCGGCCGCCCGCTGCACCTCGGCGATGTGCGCCTGAGCGGGGGCGTCCTCGCTGGCGAGGCTGTCGACGGCGAGGACGCTGTACCCGCTGATCACGGTCAGCAGGTTGTTGAAGTCGTGCGCGATGCCCCCCGCCAGCTGGCCGACTGCCTCCATCTTGTAGACCTGCTGGAGCTGCTGCTGCAACTGGTTCTTCTCCGTCACGTCCTGGGCGAGCACGAGCCTCGCGGGCTTGCCGCCGAACTCGATCTCATCCGAGGAGATTGCGACGTCCATAGCGGTGCCGTCCTTGCGGAGGTGCCGCCAGATGCCGTCGCCGACTGCCTCCCGCAGCCTCGCTCGGTCCTCGGGAGGTCGGAGGTCTTCGATCGTCAGCTCGAGGAATTCCTCGCGCGTGTAGCCGTAGGTCGTGACGGCACCTTCGTTCACGGCCACGAAGCGAAGAGTCTCCGGCTCGTACACGAACATCGCGGCGGGATGGCGTTCGAATAGCCGCCGATACGTCTCCTCCGACCGGTTCAGGGCGGCCGCCGCACGCCTGCGTGCGTGCAGCTCGCTGTTGACCGACGAGACGAGGAGGTTGACGTCGACGGCGAGCGAGCGCAGCTCTTCGGGGCAGGCGGTCGGGACCGTCACGGAGTGCGGCAGGCCGCCGTCGCTGCCTGCCCTCAGCTCACGACCGAGCTGCGCGATCG
>JAWVCV010000341.1:0-3924 GCA_033858115.1 Gaiellaceae bacterium | reverse complement strand
TGGACAGATACTCGCACTGCACGGGGACGATAACTTTGTCAGCGGCCGTCAAAGCGTTGATCGTGAGCAGACCGAGCGACGGCGGAGTGTCGATGCAGATGAAGTCGTAGTCGTCCTCGACCAGCCTGAGCGCCTTCTCCAGCGAGCGCTCGCGCCCAATCTGGGTGGACATCGCGATCTCCGCGCCGGCGAGGTCGATCGAGGCGCAGGCGATATCCACCTCGCGCTTGCGGATCACCTCGCGGATCGAGGTGTGGTGGACGAGCACGTCGTACATCGACACGTCGAGCGTGTCGGGGTCGATGCCCTGGCTCATCGTCAGGTTGCCCTGCGGGTCCATGTCCACGCAGAGCACGCGATGGCCCTTCTCAGCGAAGGCGGCGGCGAGGTTCAGCGTCGTCGTGGTCTTCGCGACCCCGCCCTTCTGGTTTGCGAATGCGATGACCTTGGCCGTCGGTGTCACGGGGGGCTCCGGGGTCGGGGTGTCAGCTGGCACGTCGTCGTTCTTGCGCGGGAAAAGACCCATGTGCCTCCGCTTATTCGTATGGATCGGGAAGATTCCTTCAGATGCCCGCCCTACTCGACAAGCGCCTCATCGTCGTCGCCGGCAAGGGCGGGGTCGGAAAGACCACCGTCGCGGTCGCGCTCGGCCTCGCTGCGGCCCGCGCGGGCAAGCGCACGATCGTCGCCGAGGTGGCGCAGCAGGAGCGCGTGTCGCGCGTCTTCCGGCGCGAGGGCCTCGGCTACTCGGAGGCCGAGCTCACGGACAACCTCTACGGGATGTCCGTCAACCCGGAGCGCGCGCTGAAGGAGTACCTCGGCCAGCAGGTCGGAGGCGCGCTCGGAAACCTGCTCTTCAACAACCGCGTGTTCGAGTACTTCGCCGCCGCCGCGCCGGGCGTGCGCGAGCTGGCGACGATCGGGAAGGTGTGGGAGCTGGCCCAGCCGGAGCGGCGCAGCCCGGGGAACCGCTACGACCTCGTGATCATGGACGCGCCGGCGTCCGGCCACGGGCTCGGCCTCCTGCGCTCCCCGCGGACCTTCGGCGACATCGCGCGAGTCGGGCCGATACGGCGACGCGCGGACCTCATCCACGAGTTCCTGACCGACTCCCGGCGGACGGGCGTCGTGGCCGTCGCGCTGCCGCAGGAGATGCCCGTGAACGAAACGATCGAGTTCCGCGGCAAGCTGCGCGACGAGATGGGCATGCATACGCATGCGGTCGTGGTGAACTCGGTGCTGCCGGAGCGCTTCAGCGCCGACGACGCGGAGCGGATCGAGGCGGTCAACGGCGGGCACGGCGCGCCCGAGGTGGCGGCGGCGCTGCGGGCGGCTCTGTCGGAGCACCGGCGGGCGCGCGGTCAGCGAGCCCAGCTGCGGCGCCTCAAGAAGGAGGTGCCGGATGCGGTGACGTTGCCGTACCTGTTCGAGCCCGAGCTCGGGTTGGGCGAGTACGAGCGGCTCTCGGCGGAGCTGGAGCGGAAGCTGTGAGCGTCTCAGAGCTTCTCGAGCACAAGCGCATCTGCATCTGCGCCGGCGCCGGCGGGGTCGGCAAGACGACCACCTCGGCCGCGATCGCGATGGGCATGGCGGCGCGCGGGATGAAGGTGGCCGTGCTCACCATCGATCCCGCCAAGCGGCTTGCGAACTCCCTCGGATTGCCGGAGCTCGGCAACGAGGAGCGAATGGTCGACCCGGAGCGCTTCGCCGAGGCCGGCATCGAGATGCGCGGCGAGCTCTGGGCGATGATGCTCGACGCCAAGCGCACCTGGGACGAGGTGATCGAGCGCCACGCCTCGGACGAGAAGACGCGCGACGCCGTTCTCGGCAACCGCATCTACCAGGAGCTTTCGAACGCCGTCGCGGGCTCGACCGAGTACATGGCGATGGAGAAGCTCTACGAGCTCCACCACGAGGGCCGCTACGACCTGCTCGTCCTCGACACGCCGCCCACCCGCAATGCCCTGGACTTCCTCGACGCGCCGGAGCGCCTGTCTCGCTTCGTCGACTCGCGCTCGCTCCAGTTCTTCCTCAAGCCCGGGAGGCTCGGGCTCAAGGTGTTCGGCCGCGGGAGCGGGATCCTGTTCTCCGTGCTGAAGCGCGTGACGGGCGTCGACCTCCTGCGCGACCTATCCGACTTCTTCCAGAGCTTCGGCGACATGGCGTCGGGGATCGGCGAGCGGGCCGAGCGTGTGGGCGAGCTGCTCGGCACGCGCGAGTCGACGTTCCTGCTGGTCACCTCGCCGCAGCGCGACGCCATCGACGAGTCGGTGTTCTTCCGGCGCCGGCTGCGCGAGTCGCGGCTGCCCTTCGGGGGCGCCGTGGTGAACCGCATGAACGAGGGGGCCGACGGCGCCGACGTCGAGGACGACCTGACAGCGCTGCTCGGCGACAAGCTCGGCCGCAAGGTCGCACGCAACTACGAGGACTCGCGACGGCTGGCCGAGCACGACGTGGCTCAGGTGGCGCGGCTGGCCCGCGAGCTGCGCGGCGAGCCGCTGATCACGGTGCCGCTGCTCGACGACGACGTGCACGACGTGGCCGGCCTCGCCGCCATCAACGAGCACCTCTTCGCGGCGGACGCGGTCACGGCCGTCTAGGCGAGCCCGGCCCGCAACCGCAGCAGCGCGATCTCCGGCGGGGCAGCGAAGCGGATAGGGAGGCCGGTGGTGCCCACGCCGCGGCTCACGTACATGTAGCCGCCGGCCTCGCGCACTTCGCCGCCGGTGTATCCGTGACGGCTCGGCGCCGTAGCGCGACGCACGAGCGGCAGCCCCACCTGGCCGCCGTGCGTATGGCCGGCGAGTGTCACGTCGGCGCGGTCGCGCAGCTGCGGGAACATGTCCGGGTCGTGCGTGAGCGCGATGAGCGGCTGGCTGGCAGGCACCATTGCGAGGGCGACCGTCACGTCGGCGCGACGCTGTCGCATGTCCGCGAGGCCCGCTACCCAGAACACCTGGCCGCCTGGCTCCACGGTCACCGCATCGTTCTCCAGCACCTCGACGCCCGACGCGCGCAGGGCCCGCGGCACCCGCTCGCCGTAGTGGTGCCAGTCGTGATTGCCCAGAACCGCGAAGACCCCGAGCGGCGCGTCGAACCCGCCCAGCAGCTCAGCCACCCGCTCGGGCGCGACCGGCTCGCCCAGCGGACCCGTCGGATCGGCGTAGTCGCCGACCAGGGCGACGAGGTCCGGGCGCGCGGCGTTCACCGTCGCCACGATCCGCTCCAGCTTGCGCTCGCCGACGTGCGGGCCACCGGTGTGCAGGTCTGCCACGACGGCGACGCGCAGGCCATCGAGCGCCGGCGGCCAGCGCTCGAGCGGTACGTCCATTCGGCGCACCTTCAGGCGAGCGGGCTCGACGAGGGCCCACGCCCCCGCCGCGATCAGACCGGCGCCGAGTAGCTGTCGGGGTCTTCCCAATCCCAGTCCGCCGACTGGGTAACGCCGGCCTCGACGGTGTGGCGCTCGCGCGGGACCGGTGGCCGCGCAGCCGCGGCCATCGGATCGGGCATGGAGGTGTCGATCGTCTCCGGCTCGGGCGGAGGCCACACGGGCAGCGAGCCGGGCTCCGGTTCCGGGCCCGGCTCGCGTTCCGCAAGCGGCTCGCGTTCGGCAACCGGCTCGGCAGCGGGCTCCTGTCGCAGGTCGGTCGCCTTGATCTCGAGCGGCTCGTTGCTCGTGAGGAGGACGTCGTCGGCCGCAGCCCGCAGGTCGGTGCCGAGGTAGCCGCACAGGACGTCGCGCAGGAGCGCGCGCAGATGCTGCTCGAGGTCGAGGACGAGCGATCGCGGCGTGTCCGGGCCGAGCGCCTCCAGGTACGCGTTGGCGCCGCCTCCGCCCATGACCCACCGTTCGAGCGCGAACGCGAGCTCAGCACGTCGCTGGACCGCCCGCCGCTCGCCGTCCTCCGCGCAGAGCGCCGC
>JAWVCV010000340.1:0-2562 GCA_033858115.1 Gaiellaceae bacterium | reverse complement strand
GGCTCTGGCGACGCTGGAGGAGGCGCTTGCCCTTTGGCGAGGCGCTCCCCTTGCGGGCCTCGAGGACCGTCTTCATGTGGCCGAGCGCGGCAGGCTCGAGGAGTTGCGCGTCGAGGCTCTCGAGGACCGGGCGGAGTCGGCGCTTGCGCTCGGTCGTCCCCCCGAGCTGCCGGAGCTCGAGCAGCTCGTGTCCGAGCATCCTCTTCGCGAGCGCTTGCGCGGCTTGGTCATGCTGGCGCTCTACCGCGCCGGGCGGCAAGCGGAGGCGCTCGACGCGTACGCCGGAATCCGGCACGCGCTCGACGAGCTCGGCCTCGAGCCAGGCTCCGAGCTGCGGGCGCTACAGGGCGCGATCTTGCGCCAGGACGCTGCACTCGAGGTCGAGCCGGAGTCGGTGCGCGACCGCCGGCACCTGCCTGCCCCAGCGACGCCGTTCGTCGGCCGCCGTGGAGAGGTCGACGGTGTCAAGGCTCTGCTGCGCGGCGATACCCGGCTCGTCACGCTGACCGGGAGCGGTGGCGCAGGAAAGACCCGCGTCGCGCTGCGGGCGGCGCATGAGCTCGCAGAGACATTCGCGGACGGCGTCTGGTTCGTCGGTCTCGCCGCGCTGGTCGATCCGGCCCTCGTCCGGCCTGCGATCGCCCAGACGCTCGGGCTCGCGGAAGAGACACACGACGAGTAGCTCCGGGCCCGCCAGGCTCTCCTCCTGCTGGACAACTACGAGCTGCTGCTCGAAGCCGCGCCGGCGGTCGGCGAGCTGCTGCAAGCGGCGCCACGCCTGCGCGTGCTCACGACGAGCCGCGCGCGCCTGCAGGTGTATGGCGAGCATGAGTTCGAGATACCACCACTGCCCGCCGCCGAGGCGGAGGAGCTTTTCGTCGGCCGGGCGCGGGCAATGGGGCGAGAGCTGCCCCCGGGTCAGCTCGTGGCCGAGATCTGTCGGCGGCTGGACGGGTTGCCGCTCGCGATCGAGCTCGTTGCGGCGCGGACGGCGGAGCTGACGCCGACGGAGCTGATGGAGTCCCTCGACAACAGACTCGAGCTCGCTTCGAAGGGCGCGCGCGACCTGCCGGAACGGCAGCGAACCCTCCGTGCGGCGATCAGCTGGAGTCACGATCTCCTGGCCGCTCCTGAGCGGCGCCTCTTCTCACAGCTGGGCGCCTTCGCAGGCGGCTTCACGCGCAAGGCGGTAATAGCGGTGTGTGGCGAGGGCGAGGGTTCGGCCGAGCAGCTCGCCGGGCTTGTCGAGGCCAGCCTCGTCCGGCGCGACGAGCACGGCCGGTACCGGCTGCTCCAGACGATCCGCGAGTATGCGGTCGAGCGCCTCGCCGAGTCGGATGGGGCTGAGAACATGCGACGCCGGCACGCCGAGTACTTCCGCGAGCTCGGGGAGGAACTCGTCGCGGCCCTTCCCACCGAGGCGGTCGATGAGGTGTACGCGACGTTCGAGCGCGAGCACGACAACTACCGGGCTGCGCTCACCTTCGCAGCCGAGACCGGGTCGACCGAGCTGCGGTTCCGGCTGGCCGCCGCAGTCTCCCACTTCTGGCTCGTGCGTGGGCACCTCGCCGAGGGTCGCGCCTGGCTCGAAGAGACGCTCGCGCAGGTGTCCGCACGCGAGATTCCGCCACTCCTGCGTGCGCAGGTGCTCCGCAAGCTCGCCACATTGGAGTGGCGGCAGGGCGACTTCGACATCGCGAGTACGCGTGCCGAGGAGGCATTGCCTCTGCTCGCCGGACAGGTCGACGAGGACGAGCGCTACCGCTTGTTGATCCTGCTCGGCTGCATCGAGTACAGCCGCCGAAACCGCGAAGGCTCGCGCGACTGGTGGGAGCAGAGCGCGGCGCTCGCCCGGACACTGCAGAACGAGGCGCATCTCGCCCTCGCGCTCTCGAACCTGGGGGTCGTCGCGGCCGAGCTGGAGGACTACGAGGGTGGCGTGGCCATCTACGAGGAGAGCGTCGAATCCGCGCGGCGCGCCGAGCACCTCGAGTATCTGGCGGGAGCGCTGCTTGGTCTGGGCGACATGCACGTGCGACTGCGCCGGTACGAGGAGGGCCGTGGGTACCTGATCGAAAGCATCGCGCTCTACAGCCGCCTTGGCTTCCAGGACCGCCTCGCGTCCTGCTACGTCTGGCTCGCACCGGTGCCCGAGCACGAGGGTGATCTTGCGTTCGCGGGGCGGCTTCTGGGCGCGGCAGCAGGGATTCGCCGGCACACCGGCGCCTCGGTCGATTGGCAGGAGCAGGAGTTCATCGTCGAGGTGGTCGGGCGTGTGCGTGGCGCACTCGGGGAAGCGGCTTACCGGGAGGCGTATGCAGCAGGGGAAGCCGAGCCCGATCTCGTCATGGAGGAGGTCCTTGCCTCAGTCGCAGTCCTTCCCGCCCCAATGGCCGGTCAGGACGTAAGCCCAGGCGGGTAGGCACTCGCGCGGCTTGAGCAGCTGGAGTTGCCGGCCACCAGCAGAGCCAGGGCGACCCAGCAGGTTGCCGCTGCCGGTCAAGAACCGCTCAGGTTCCGCTCAAGCACGGATGGCAGGCCGGGGGAGGTATGCGAGGAGCG
>JAWVCV010000339.1:0-4850 GCA_033858115.1 Gaiellaceae bacterium | reverse complement strand
CCCTGCTGCCAGAAGGAGGCCTATCGCCAGCTCGAGAGCTCGCTGCTCGCGCCACTCCTCCGGCACGGCCTCGCGAAGGAGCGCTTCGCGGCGCTCGTCACGGACACGCTGCGCGCGCAGCTGCTGGAGCTCGCCGGCTACCGGGCCCAGCTCGTCGAGTTCGTCGGGCTCGAGCACACGGCGAAGAACGTCCTCATCCGGGCGACGAAGGGGAAGCCGGCGGGCGCCGACGTCCGCCGCGCCTACGAGGAGCTGCGGGACGCGCTCGGGCTCGACCCGGCGCTGGAGCGACTCCTAACGGCGTAGAGCCCTCAGGCGGGGAGCGGAGCGGCGAGCGCCGAGTCGACCGAGTCGTGCACGGCGAGGTGCCGGTCGAGGCCCGAGATGGTCAACGCCCGGTGGGTCTCGCGTCCCGGTGCCGCCAGCAGGAACGACTGGCGGTTCTGGAGCTGGGCCCGGGCCTCGATCAGGACGCCGAGCGCGGTCGAGTCGACGAACTCGACCTCGGCCAGGTCGATGACGAGCCGCTCGGGCTGCTCCGCACAGACTTTGAGCAGCGCTTCCCGCACCTCGGGCGCGTTGTAGAGGTCGAGCTCGCCGACGAGCCGGACGACGACGGCTGCTTCGCGGTGGTCGATCCCTGCGACGGGATGCTCGTTGAGTTTGGTCTCGTCTCCCATGCGCTGTCCGCGCGCAGCATAGTCTGCGCCCGACATGCGCGAGTTGGCGGATTACCGCTCCGAGTTCCCGATCCTCGAGCACACGACGTACCTGATCAACCACTCGCTCGGCGCGATGCCGGCGCGGGTGGAGGAACGGGTCGCCGAGTACGCCCGCACCTGGCGCGAGCGGGGGATTCGGGCCTGGGGCGAAGGCTGGTGGGAGCTCCCGCTGACGGTCGGCGACCAGATCGGCCGGATCGTGGGCGCGCCGCCCGGCTCGACCGTGATGCACCAGAACGTCGCGATCGCGGAGGCCGTCGTGCTCTCCTGCTTCACGCCGACCCCGGCTCGGAATCGGGTCGTCTACGAGCGCGGCAACTTCCCCTCGGTTCGCTACCTCTACCAGGCGCAGCCCGACCTCGACGTGGTGGTCTGCGAGGACGACGGCGAGATCGTCGACGCGATCGACGAGCGGACGCTGCTGGTCCCGATCAGCCACGTTCTCTTCAAGTCGGGCGAGATCCAGGACGTCGAGGCGATCGTCCGCCGTGCCCACGAGGTCGGTGCGCACGTGATCCTCGACGCCTACCAGTCGGCCGGGATCGTCCCGCTCGACGTCACAGCGCTGAACGTCGACTTCGCCGTCGGCGGCTCGGTCAAGTGGCTGTGCGGCGGCCCCGGAAACGGCTGGCTCTACGTCCGGCCCGACCTTGCCGAGCGGCTGGAGCCGGCCTACACGGGCTGGCAGGCGCACGAAAGCCCCTTCGCGTTCGAGGAGGAGATGCGATACGCGGCGGGGTCGGCCCGCTTCCTCACCGGCACACCGAACGTACCCGCTCTCTACGCGGCGACGTCGGGCTACGACCTGATCGAGGAGATCGGCGTCGAGCGGATCCGCGCCAACTCGTTGCGGCAGACCGGCCTGCTGATCGGCCTTGCCGAGGCGGCCGGCCTCGGGATTGCGAGCCCTCGCGACCCGCAGCGCCGCGGCGGCACCGTCACCGTGCACGTGGACGAGTTCCCGGCCGTGCACAAGGAGCTGTCGGAACGGCAGATCCTCTGCGACTTCCGGCCCGGCGCGGGGATCAGGATCGGGCCGCACTACTTCACCTCCGATGCTGAGCTCGAGCACGTGATCGCCCAAATCGCGGAGATCGTCGAGTCCGGTGTGCACCTACGCCACGTGGGCGCGGTCGCACGGCATTAGGCTCCCCTGCGATGCAGACCGAGATGCCCTCGAGCCTCGAGATCGCCCAGGCCGCGGTCCTGCGGCCGATCGAGGAGATCGCCGCAGGAGCGGGGCTGCGGCCGGACGAGATCGAGCCCTATGGCCGCACGAAGGCCAAGATCGACCTCGCCGTGCTCGAGCGGCTTCGGGGTACGGCCGACGGCAAGCTGATCTGCGTCACCGCGATCACGCCCACCAAGGCGGGCGAAGGCAAGACCACGACCTCCGTCTCGCTGACGCAGGGCCTCGGCCACATCGGCCGGAAACCCGTGCTCTGCCTGCGCGAGGCCTCGCTCGGGCCGGTCTTCGGGATCAAGGGCGGCGCCGCCGGCGGCGGCTACGCGCAGGTCGTGCCGATGGAGGACCTGAACCTCCATTTCACGGGGGACATCCATGCGATCGGCGCCGCCAACAACCTGCTGGCGGCGATGCTCGAGGCGCACCTCCTACACGGGAACGAGCTCGGGATCGACCCGCTCTCGGTCGGGTGGCGCCGCTGCGTCGACATCAACGACCGCGCGCTCCGCAACGTCGTCGTCGGCATCGGCGGTCGCGCCAACGGCTACGTCCGCGAGAGCGGGTTCGACATCACTGCCGCCTCGGAGGTCATGGCGATCGTCGCCGTCGCGCGGGACCTGCACGACCTGCGGGCCCGGCTCGGCGCGATCACGGTGGCCTACACGTTCGAGGGTGAGCCGGTGCTGGCCGAGCAGCTGCAGGCGGCGGGAGCGATGACCGTGCTGCTGAAGGACGCGCTCAAGCCCAATCTCGTCCAGACGCTGGAGGGCCAGCCCGCGCTCGTCCACTGCGGGCCGTTCGCGAACATCGCTCACGGCAACAACTCGCTTGTCGCCGACCTCGTCGCCTTGAAGCTCGGCGACTACGTCGTCACCGAGTCCGGGTTCGGCTCCGACATGGGGATGGAGAAGTTCCTCAACATCGTCTGCCGCGCGGGCGGCCTGACGCCGAGCGCGGTCGTCCTCGTGGCCACCGCGAAGGCGCTCAAGCACCATGGCGGCGATCCGGAAGGCGGACTCGACGCGATCGAGCTGGGCGCGGAGAACCTGCGCCGCCACCTCGAGATCGTCGGCGAGTTCGGGTTGCGAGCCGTCGTCGCGGTGAACCGCTTCCCGGGCGACACGGACGAGGAGATGGAGCTGGTACGCCGGCTCGCACTCGACCACGGCGCCCATGCCGCGCAGCTGAACGAGGCATTCGAGCACGGCGGAGCCGGAGCGGCCGCGCTCGCCGAGGCGGTGGTCGACGCGGCGGACCATCCGAACGCCTTCGAGTTCACATATCCGATCGACGCGCCGATCGAGGCGAAGATCGAGGCGATCGCCCGGCGCGTCTACGGCGCCGCCGGCGTCGTCTTCCTGCAGACGGCGAAGGACAAGATCAGGCAATACACGGCCGGCGGACTCGACCGCCTGCCGATCTGCATGGCGAAGACGCACCTCTCGCTCTCGCACGATCCGGCGCTTGCGAATGCGCCGACGGGCTTCGAGGTGACGGTTCGCGACGTGCGCGCCTACACGGGCGCGGGCTGGCTCGTCGCCCTCTGCGGAACGATGCAGACGATGCCGGGCCTCGGTGCGAGCCCGGCGGCGTTCAACGTCGACATCGACGAGGACGGCCGCACGGTTGGCCTCTTCTGAGTCCTTTCTCGACGCGTCGCTGAAGGGGTTCCTCGACAGCGTGCCGGCGCGCACGCCGGCGCCGGGGGGCGGGGCGGTGACTGCGATCGTCGCGTCGCTGGCCGCCGGGCTGACCGCGATGGCAGCGCGGTTCGCGCCCGACGACTGGGAGCGCAGGGCCGAGGTCGTCGGCCGGGCCGAGGAGCTGCGGGCGCTCGTCGAGCCGCTCGCAGACGCAGACGCCGATGCCTATGCGGCGTTCATGGCCGCGCGCACCGAGGAGCACGTCGAGCGCATCATTGCGATCCCCTTTCAGCTCGCGCAGGTCGCGGCAGAGGTGGCGGAGCTCGCTGCGCTCGTGGCCGTCGAGGGGAACTCGAACGTCCGGGGTGACGCCGCTACGGGAGCCGACCTGGCTGCAGCCGCCGCGTCGACCGCGGCGCGGCTCGTCACCATCAACGCCCCCGACGACGGCCGCGCGCCCCGTGCGCGGGAGCTCGCCGCGCAAGCGGCGGCCGCCGCGCGTCGCACGGACGCACAGGACTCCTAGCCCGACGAACCCGTTTCCTCGTGCGGCGAGCCCACCGGCTTCGACTCCGGCGACCCGCGCTGACGAAGGTAGATCGTGAAGACGGCCATCGTCCCGACGGCGAGGAACTCCGACTGCCAGTTCTCCAGCGTGCGCTCCCAGAAGTCAGGGTTGAGCAAGTAGGTTCCCCACGAGATCGCGGTCTCGTGGTGCTGGCGCTGGTCCTCGTTGAACTGACGCCAGTTGTTCAGCGACTGCCCCAGCCACGTGGCGAAGAAGATTGCGGTCATCACGAGGAGCAGCGAGTTCTCGTAGACGACCCGCCGCCAGTCGCGGAGCTTCGCCCAGCGCGGCGCATTCTCCGGCGCGTACCCCTCGAGCAGCTGCTTCTGCTTCGACTCGAGCCCGACCGAGTCCAGGGGCTTCGACTCGTTCGACCCCTTCTGCACGAGCCAGATGGTGGCGCCGATGAAGAGGCTGAACTGGAGGAACTCCGATTGCCAGTTCTCGAGCACAGCGCCGCCGAAGGCCGGCGACAGGACATAGTCGAGCCACGAGACAGGCGAGTTGCCGTGCGCGACCTGCTTGGCGTTGTAATCGTGCTGCCCGGCGAAGGACTGGCCGGAGAGCGCTGCGAGGAAAAGCCCGGCGAAGAAGAGCGAGAGGCCGTTCTCGAACAGGAACCGCCTCATTCGACCGTCAACCCGACGACGGTCCAGAGAAGGATGCCGCCGGCGATCATGACCCAGTAGAGCAGGTACATAGTTCGCATCGGCGGCAACATTTCCGTGGCG
>JAWVCV010000338.1:0-3204 GCA_033858115.1 Gaiellaceae bacterium | reverse complement strand
GTCGAGCTCGAGCGGCGCGCGATCTTCGAGCGCACGTGGCAGCTCGCCGGCCACGTCGCCGACCTGCCGTCCCCCGGGACGTACATCACGACGGACGTCGGCGACCAGCCGGTCCTCGTGGTCCGCGACGACGACGGCGAGATCCGCGCGTTCCGCAACGTCTGCCGCCATCGCGGCTCGCGGCTGCTGACCGGCAGCGGCGGGTGCCCGAAGGCGATCCGCTGCCGCTACCACGGCTGGACGTACCGCCTCGACGGCGCGCTCATCGGGGTGCCCGAGGGCCGCGACATCCCGGGGCTCGACAAGTCGCGCCTGGGCCTGCACCAGGTCCGCGCCGAGGTCTTCTGCGGCCTCGTCTTCGTCAACCTCGACCGCGGCGCCGCGCCGATGACCGAGCTCTTCGACGGCCTGGCGGAACGCCTGGCGCCCTACCGGCTGCCCGAGCTGCGCCGGTTCGGCGGGGGCGGCGGGTCCGGCGGCTCGACGCAGCCCGCCAACTGGAAGGTCGTCGTCGAGAACTACATCGAGGGCTACCACATCCCGATCGCCCATCCGTCGCTGATGCGGCTGCTCGACTACCAGCGCTACGACGTGGAGCTCCACGACGGCTGGGTGTGGTTCGAGGCGCCGCTGCGCGACAAGCCGTCCGAGAACCGCCTCGAGCGCCTCTACCAGCGCATGGTCCGCCCGACGCCGGGCCTCGCGCCGTCCGACCGGCGCGTGTGGCGCTACGCCTTCATCTACCCGAACACGACGATCGACCTCTACCCCGACCAGGTCACCACGTGGCGGCTGTGGGCGGACGGGCCCGGCACGACGCTCGACGAGTGGGGGGCGTTCCGCTTCCCGGGCGCCCCGCCGGCGACGCGGGTCGTGCAGCGCATCAACACCGCGCTGAACAACGGCGTGCTGCGCGAGGACGTCGAGCTCGTCGACAACGTGCAGCGCGGCGTGCGCAGCCGCGGCTACCGGCCCGGTCCGCTCTCGCGCCGGGAGGCCGCCGTCGCGTGGTTCGCCGACCGCATCCGCGCCGACCTCGAGCAGGCGAGCCCGTGAGCGCGACCGCGGCGGCGCGCCCGGAGCGCTCCGCCCGCGAGCGCATCCTGCACGCCGCGTGCGAGCTCATCGCCGAGCGCGGGATCGGCGGCGCGCGGATCGCCCTGATCGCCAAGGCGGCGGGCGTGTCGAGCGGGCTCGTGCACTACCACTTCCACACGCGCGAGGCCCTGCTCGGCGAGACCCTGGACTACGCGTTCGACCTGGCCTCGGCGGTGCGGACGTCCGCGGTCGCCGACCCGGAGGACGGCTCGGCGGCGCGGCGGCTGGCGGAGGTCATCGAGCAGTCGCTGCCCGACAGCGAGCCCGGCCGGCGCGAGTGGCAGCTGTGGGCGGAGCTGTGGCTCGGCGGCGCCCGCGATCCGGAGACGCGGCCGATCGCGGCGCAGATGTACGCGCGCTACCGGGCGTGGATCGCCGCGCCGATCGAGGAGGGCATCGCGGCCGGCGAGTTCGCCGACGTCGATCCCGGCCCGGTGGCCGACGTCGCCATGGCGCTCATCGACGGCCTCGGGCTGCGGGTGCTCGTCGCCGACCCGTCGATGCCCCTGGCGCAGGCGCGCGAGCAGATCGGGCGGATCCTCGCGCGCGAGCTCGCGGTCCCGGGCGGGCAGCTCCCGTTCGCCGGCTCCGAGCTGCCCGCCGGCGGGCCAGGAGGAGCGAGAGGACGATGAGCGATCCGTTCGCGCGGCCGATGCGCCGTCGCGACGTGCTGCGCGCCGGCGCCGGGGCCGCGATGGGGCTCACGGGGCTGGGCGCGCTCGCCGGCTGCCGCGTCGACCGCCAGGAGAGCAGCTCGCTCGCGGCGACGCAGAGGGTCGTCCGGGCGAGGCCCGACGGCGACCTCGTCTACTTCAACTGGGCCGAGTACCTCGACCCCGGCCTCATCAAGGCCTTCGAGAAGCGCTACGGCGTGAAGGTCCGCGAGTCCAACTTCGACTCGATGCCGGGCATGATGGCCAAGCTCCGCGCCGGCAACCGCTACGACCTGATCTTCCCCGGCGCCGAGTGGGCCGACCGGCTGATCAAGGCCAACCAGCTGCTGCGGATCGACCACGGGCAGCTCACCGCCCTCGGCGACCAGCTCGCGCCGGAGTTCACGAACCCCTGGTACGACGAGTTCTCCAAGCACACCGTGCCGTACGCGCTCTACGCGACGGGGCTCATCTACCGCGCCGACAAGCTGAGCTCGATGACCGGCTCGTGGAACGACCTGAAGAACCCCGACGCCCGCGGACGCACCTTCCTGCTCGACGACTTCCAGGAGGGCATCGGCGCCGGCAACCTCGCCAACCGCTTCAAGCTCAACACGGCCGACGAGGGGCAGGTGAAGACGAGCAAGGACTGGCTGCTCGGCGTGAAGCGCAACCTGCGCGGCATCTCCAGCGACGACGTCGGGAACATGGTCAGCGGCAACGGGTGGATCCACCACGGCTGGAACGGCGACGTGGTGAACATCCGCAACCAGGTCAAGAACCCCGAGGACTACAAGTTCATCAAGGCCAGCGAGGGCATCCCGCTCGGCACGGACACGTTCGCGATCCCGGTGAACGCCCCGCACCCGGGCACGGCGCTGACGTTCATCAACTTCATCCTCCAGCCGGAGAACCTCGCCAGGAACGTCGCCTACTTCGGCTACCCCATGCCGTACGCCGGCGCCCGGCAGCCCTTCGCCGACCTCGTCAAGGACGACCCGGCGATCAACGTCACGACGGACGACCTGCGCACCGGCCAGCAGTACCGCGGCCTCGGGCGCGACGGCCTGCGGCTGTGGGACGACGCGTGGACCGACGTCAAGGCGTCGTGATGGGCGGCGAACGCTTCGCCGGCCGGTTCCTGCTCCCCGGCGGCGTGTGGCTGCTGCTCTTCTTCGCGGTCCCGCTCGGCATCGTCCTCGCGGTCTCGTTCGGCACCACCGACGAGCTCGGCGGCGCGATCTACGGCTGGCACCCCGAGAACTACTCGCGCGTGTTCGACCCGGTCTTCCTGCCGGTGCTCGGGCGGTCGGTCGGCTACGCACTGGCGACGGTCGTGCTGTGCCTGCTCATCGGCTACCCGGTCGCGTACTACATCGCCCGCTTCGGCGGGCGCCGCAAGCACGTCCTCATCGGGCTCGTCGTCGTCCCGCTGTTCGTCAACTACCTCGTG
>JAWVCV010000337.1:0-5768 GCA_033858115.1 Gaiellaceae bacterium | reverse complement strand
GCCAAGGCGACGCCGGCCCAGTCCTCGTTCGGTCACAAGGGCGTTGCCGGCAAGTCCGGCTCCGACCACCAATGTCCGTTCCGGGACGGCGCGTCGAACGACCTCTGACCGCGCTGGAGCCCGGTCTCCGGCCGGGCTCCACGCTCTCATGAGCCCCGAGCTGGCGGAGACGCCGGACACAGACGGCGCGTTCCCTCGTCTGACCGAGGACCAGATCGCGTTGCTCGCCCGCCACGGCGAGCCCAGGCAGACGAAGGCAGGGGACGTCCTCTTCCGCGACGGCGACCCGAGCTACGACTTCGTCGTCGTGCTCGCCGGCTACGTCGAGACCGTGGACGAGACGGCAGGTGACGAGCGCCCGATCGCGGTCCACGGGCCGGGCCGCTTCCTCGGCGACCTCAACCTGCTGACTGGCGGCGGTCCCTTCTTCACGGCGGTCGTCCGTGAGCCGGGCGAAGTGCTCGTCGTGCCGGCCGAGCGCCTTCGCGCGGTCCTCGCCGAAGACACAGCGCTCGGCGATCTGATCCTGCGCGCCTTCCTGAACCGCCGCACGCTCTTCATCCGCCTGGGGGTCGGCACGCGGCTGATCGGCTCGCGGTACTCGCCGGACACCCGCCGCCTGCGTGAGTTCCTGGCGCGCAACCGCATCCCGCACACGTGGATCGACCTGGAGGAGGACGCAGAGGCGGAGCAGTTGCTGCAGGCCCTCCACGTCGCGCCCGAGGAGACGCCGGTCGTGATCTGCCGGGGCGTCGAGGTGCTGCGCAACCCGACGAACTCCGAGCTCGCCGCGGCGCTCGGGCTCCGCGCACCGGCCAAGCCCGAGGGGGCGGCCGACCTGCTGATCGTCGGCAGCGGCCCGGCCGGGCTGGCGGCCGCTGTGTACGGATCGTCGGAGGGGCTCGAGACGGTGCTGCTCGAAGCCGTCGCGACGGGGGGCCAGGCGGGCACGGCGAGCCGCATCGAGAACTATCTGGGCTTTCCCGCCGGCATTTCGGGCGCCGAGCTGGCCGCGCGGGCGGAGGTCCAGGCCCGGAAGTTCGGCACCCGCATCGTCGTTCCGGCCGACGCGACCGCGATCACGCTCGAGCGCGGCGACGAGATCGCGGTGCAATGTGGCGACGGCGAGCGCTTTGCGGGAAGGGCGCTCGTGATCGCAACCGGCGCGCGGTACCGGAAGCTCTCCGTTCCTCGGCTCGAGGAGCTCGAGGGAGTCAGCGTCTTCTACGCCGCCACGCCACTGGAGCTGCCGTTGTGCCTCAACCGTCCCCTGGTGGTCGTCGGTGGCGGAAACTCGGCCGGCCAGGCCGCGCTCTTCCTGGCTCAAACCGCAGCGAAGGTCTGGCTCGTCGTCCGCGGAGGCGACCTGGGCGAGAACATGTCCCGCTACCTCGTCGACCGAATCGAGCGGGCGAAGCGCGTGGAAGCGCTGCTGCACCGGGAGGTGAAGGAGCTCGTGGGCGAGACCGCGCTCGAGGCGGTCGTGATCGAGGACAATCGCTCGGGCTCACGCCAGACGCTGGACGCCGACGCGCTGTTCGTGTTCATCGGCGCCGAGCCGTGCACCGCCTGGCTCGCCGGAGCGCTGGCGGTCGACCGGCATGGGTTCGTGCTCACGGGCAGCAGCAAGGAGGCGGCCCTGCTGGAGTCGAGCAGGGCAGGAGTGTTCGCCGCCGGGGACGTCCGCTCCGGCTCGGTCAAGCGCGTGGCCACGGCCGTCGGCGAGGGAGCGATGGCCGTGCAGCTCGTGCACCGCCACCTCGCCGGGCGCTAGCCCTCCTCGATCAGCAGCTCGGCCTTGCGCACGCGCGAGAAGCCTGCGGCGCCGAGGGCCCCCGCGTCCACGAGCCGCGTCAGCCAGCCGTGGGCGCTCTTCGGGTCCGACTCGTCATCGGGGCCTCCTACCGACGCGAAGATGCGCCCGTCCTGGAAGTCCCAGACCTCGATCTCGTCGCGGTCGTCCTCGACGTCGGCGCGGAAGCGCTCGAGGTCGTCGCGAAGCCGCCCCTTCACGCGATCGAGCCACGTGTCCCGCGGATCGCGGTCCGGGTCGACGCCGCACTGCTCGAGCAGGTCGTCCTCGACCGTCTCGAGGCTGATCGCCTCGATGTACCGCTGCGCCTCCTCCCAATCGGGCGCCTCGCCGGGATCGAGCGCGACAAGCTCGATCGCGAGCCCGGAGTCGCGGGCGCGCTGGACCGTGGCCGCCGCTGCCTCGGGCAGCTCGGCTCCGCGCCGCATCAGAGCGTGCTCGAGCTCATGGTCCGGAAGGGTGCCCTCCCGCTCGCCGTAGTCGCGCTCCGCGACCAGCGCCAGGAAGGGGTTGCCGTCCTCGTCCCGGTCGAGCCGCTCGTCCGCCACCTCCCAGCTGATCGGGTGTCCCCCCTCGATCGTGCTGAACGCGTGCCCCAACCTCGGCCCGTCCGGCCGGTAGCGCCGGAAGGCGCCGACGTCCTCCCTGCCGTCCGGGTGCCGGAGACTCAGGCGGTAGCGCGCCGGCCTGGCGATCGCGCGCGCCGGCTGGCCGTCGTCGGGCTCCTCCACCCGCTCGATCAGCCAGTCACGCCCTGCCAGGCGAAGGACGGTGCCGGGAGCGATTGGCTCCTGAGAGACGAACGGGTGGCCCCGCTCGATTCCGGCCCGGTTGACGGTGACGACCTCGTAGCTCTGCGCCACCCCGGCAGCTTACGACGGAACCGGTTCGTATGCTTTCGCCGGATGTTCGACCATGTCACCATTCGCGCCTCCGACCGGGAGGCATCCGAGCGCTTCTACGAGACCGTCCTGCGCACGCTCGGGATCGAGCAGACGCACACCGGCGCAGCCTACGCCGAATGGAACGATTTCTCACTCGCGCAGGCCGACGCCGCGACGCCTGCGACGCGGCGGCTGCACATCGGCTTCGTCGCCCCGTCGCGCGGGCACGTCGACGAGTTCTGGCGGGCGGGGACGGCCGCAGGCTACCGCGACGACGGCGCCCCCGGCCCGCGGCCCCAGTACAGCGACGACTACTACGGCGGCTTTCTCCTCGATCCCGACGGGAACAGCGCCGAGGCGGTGCACCACGGATCGCTGCGCCAGGGCGGCAACGTCGACCACCTGTGGATCCGGGTCTCGGACCTCGACGCCTCGACGCGCTTCTACGAGACCGTCGGCCCCGCTGCCGGCTTCCGCGCCGGCAGCGAGCGCGGCGACAGGACGTACTTCGCCTGCGTCAGCGGCTCGTTCTCGGTCGTCGCGGGCGAGGAGCCGACCGAGAACGTGCACCTCGCGTTCGCGGCCGCCGACGACGGCGCCGTCGACCGCTTCCACCGCGACGCCACCGCGGCCGGCTACCGCGACAACGGCGGGCCGGGTGAGCGGGTCGGCTACCACGCGGGCTACTACGGCGCCTTCGTGCTCGACCCTGACGGCAACAACGTCGAGGTGGTGAACCACAACCGGTGAGGCCACGACTGACGGAGGACGGCGCCAAGCGGCGCGGCGAGCGGGAGCGAAACGTAGGCCTCGACGACGACGAGGCTGCCCGCTGGCTCGAGGACCAGGACCCCGCCCCGCCACCGCCTCAGTCGAAGTCCAAGCTCAAGTCGAAGGAGCTGCATCGCTGGCGCCAGAAGCAGCAGCGCGGCGGCTGAGCTCCTCGCGCACGAGCGGCGCCACCTTCGTCCCGAACAACTCGATCGCCTTCATCGTCTTCTCGTGCGGCAGCGACCCGACGGTGAACTGGATCAGGAACCGCTGGTGGCCGAAGAGCTCGTGCTGCCAGAGGATCTTCTCCGCCACCTCCTCCGGGCTGCCGACCACGGTGGCGCCGCGCAGCGTCCGCCCCGCGTCGTAGTCCTGCCGCTGCAGGGGCGGCCAGCCTCGCTCGGCGCCGATCCTGTCCATCATCGTCTTCAGCGGGATGTAGTAGTCCTCCGCCGCCTGCTCGGAGGTCTCCCCGACGAACCCGTGGGAGTTGATGCTGAGCGGCGGCGGCGGATCGTGACCGTGCTCGAGCGCCGCGCGGCGGTGGATCTCGGCGAACGGCACGAAGCGCTCCGGCAGGCCGCCGATGATCGCGAGCGCCATCGGCAGCCCGAGCGCGCCCGCCCGGTAGGCGGACTCGGGCGAGCCTCCCACCGCGACCCACAGGGGTAGCGGATCCTGCGCCGGGCGCGGGTAGACGCCGAGCACCTCGAGGCGGAGCTCCAGCAAGCGCAGCAGCTTCTCCTCGAAGAGGCGGTCGTAGTCGGCGAGGTCGTAGCCGAAAAGCGGGAACGACTCGATGAACGAGCCGCGGCCGGCCATGATCTCGGCCCGGCCGCCGGAGAGCAGGTCGAGCGTCGCAAACTGCTGGAAGACGCGGATCGGATCGTCGGAGCTGAGCACGGTGACCGCGCTCGTGAGGCGGATCCGCTCGGTGCTCGGCGCCGCCGCCGCAAGCACGACGGCCGGAGCCGAGACGACGAAGTCAGGCCGGTGGTGCTCCCCCACGCCGAACACGTCGAGCCCGACCTGGTCGGCGAGCTCGATCTCCTCGAGCAGGTCGCGGAGGCGCTGCTGCGGGTCGATCGTCGCTCCCGTCGCCGGATCGGGGGTCAGCTCCGCGAAGGTGTAGACGCCGAGCTCCACCTGCTACGGGCCGGGCTCAGACACGCAGCGACGCACGCAACTCGTCGAGCAGTCGCCGTCGCTGGCCGCCAGGCGGTGCGAGGAACCGCGAGAGCCTGGCCGCCTCCGCGTCGTCGAGCGAGATCGCCGCGTCGGCGCGGTCGCCCGACCAGATGCTGAGCCGGAACTGGGCCGGCGAGTCCTCGGTCTGGAAGTAGCGCGAGACGCGCAGCGCCTCAGCGGGGCCGGCCGTCACCCCCGGGTGCCGCCTGAAGAGCTCGACGAGCTTCCGTCGCTGCGGCGCCGCGCAGGAGGGACAGAAGCGATAGCTCGCTTCGACGGGTCCCTCACAGTGCGAGCAGCGTCGCATCGGCTCCTATGTTCTCTCCCCGTAGTGATCGCTTCAACCCTACGCGGCGGTCGGGCCCCTGCCGACGAGCGCACGCAGGCTCTCGTACTCCTCGTGGCAGGCGGGACAGCCGTCGAGGTGGGCGCGCATCCCCGGAACCGCCGCATCGGGCTCGGCGCCGGCGAGCTCCAGCTCGACGTAGCGGTCGAGCTCGTCGAAGCACGCATCGCAGCCGACCTCGGGCCGGCCGGATCCGAGCAGGCGGCCGAGGGTCTGTCTCAGATCCGGGCGCATGTCAGCTCGCCTCCTCGTAGGGTTGGAGCCCGTGCAGCTGGAGCTGCGCGCGCAGCTTGCGGCGCGCGTCGTGCAGCGTCTTGTAGAGCGCTCCCCGGGTCGTGTCGAGCCGGTCGGCCAACACGTCGATCGGAACGCCGTTGACCGCCAGCGCGACGAGGACGCGCCGCTGGTGCGGGGTCAGAACCTCGGCGACCGCGCGCTGCAGAGCCGCCAGCAGCTCGCGCTGCTCGGCTTCCTCCCCGGGCTCGAGTCCCGCGCTCGAGACGAGACTCCAGCTCTCCGGCTCGAGCGGCACCTCGCGTCCCTGCCACGAGCGCTTCCTCAGCTTCACCGCCGCCTCGAGCAGCGCGAACTTGTAGGCCCAGGTGGTGAAGCGGCTGGCGCCGCGGAAGTCGTCCAGGCGCCTCAGCACGCTCACGAGCGCATCGTCCGCCGCCTGGTTGGCGATGTCGTCGAGGTCGTCGCCGCGCAGGTGGGGAAGCGCCGGCCGGCGACGCGCGACCTCGAAGCGAGCCGCACCGAGCAGGAC